>NZ_JBXWLY010000006.1:0-235942 GCF_059609525.1 Ruegeria sp. YTSC325 | reverse complement strand
GGAGCAGCCCGGTAGCTCGTCAGGCTCATAACCTGAAGGTCGCAGGTTCAAATCCTGCTCCCGCAACCAATCTCTAGCCAACAGAGTCTCGAACAAGCCGCCTCAGGGCGGCTTTGTTCGTTCTGGGCCAACCCAATCATCGCTGAAAGTGCCCCTTCCAGTTCGGTCTACACGCCATAGAAAAGGCGACACTAGCGCGCTGACCCTGTCCGCCTTTCTTGCAGATTGATGCGAATGTGGCGCGGTATTAAGTTTGTTAATTCTTGCTGAGCAGAGTTGAGCACGATTCGACCTCATTGCGTCTCCCGCTATGCTCATTGATCCTTGTCAAGATTTGAGCGGGCAAGAAGTGGTACAATCAATGATAACTCAGGGGGGACTCATGGAAGAGTTAGTTGAAATCGGTAGATCCTTCGTCCAGGCCATGCGTGAGCGCAGGGGCATTGGAAGTGTCGATGAAATGTATGCCGAAAACGCACAGTCGATAGAGGCAGTCGTGCCTCCGGCTCGACAATTCCGCGTTTCAAAGGGGCGAGAAGCCATCAAGGGAAAAAGAGAGGATTGGTTGGCATCGCACGAAATCCAGGAACTCGACGTGGATGGTCCCTACGTCCACCCACCCAACCGCTTTGGAGTGCGTTTCAGGGCTGAAGTGATTCAGAAATCTACGGGTGAGCGCATTTCGCTGCGCGAGATCGCTTTGTATTCGGTGGCAGACGGCAAGATTTTGCTGGAAGAGTTCTTCATGCTGCCGAAATAAATAGAGCGACTGACAACAAAATCTATTTGTTGGTTTAATCAGTGCGCACGGCGCTGGGGCGAAGTGAAATTCCGGACGGAGGTCGGGAATGCGACACAGAACAGTGGCATATTATGTAGGAGTTGATGCTGACGACGCGTCGATTTTGGAATGCGCTAAAACTGCCCGCATCCAAAACGGCCACTTGATTTGTGTATTGATTGCGGCTTTACCCAACCTGCCTTATCTAAACTATGGATCAAACAGGTTCGTTGAGGCGGGTCTCCCTTCAAACTGGTTGGATGTTCTAGACGAAAAAAATGCCGCCTTGAAGTCCCGCGCCACCGAAGTTGAAGCGCTTCTGGCCGCGCAGGGTGTATCGGCAAATGTAAACGCCTTTATTGGATCTGGAACTGACTTACAGCATCTTGTGGCAGGCCGAGCCAAATGCTGTGATATCGCCTTTCTTGACGCTGAGTTGCGAAAAGATCCCGATTTGTTTCATAAGGTCGCGTACGGAGTATTGTTCCATTCGCCAGTCGCCATGATGATAAATGGAGATCCGTTTGCCCAACGCGACTGCATTTTCTTAGCATGGAATGATAGCCTGCCTGCGTCTAGGGCTGCGCATTTAGCTTTACCTTTTTTTCTGGCGGCCAAGGAAGTTGTGGTTGGGTGTTTCGATTTGCGGTCGTCTGATGACGTAGAAGGCGAAGAACCCGGAACTGACGTTGCTGGATGGCTCCGTCATCACGGTTGCAAAGTGACCGTGTCGCAGTTTCCGTGTGGTGAGGCCTCGATCGAACGCTGCATTCAGGATAGCGCAACAGAATTGGGAGCCGATCTCGTTGTTATGGGCGCGTATGGGCATTCCCATCTGCGCGAGTCAGTCTTTGGGGGAACGACGCAAGCAATGTTGGAGCAGACAGGGTTGCCAGTGCTATTAGGACACTAATGAAGCGAACCGGCGACTGTGATTTTCTGGTAAATACGAGAGTAGCCAGCTGTTGTTAGGATATCGTTTGAGATTAATGCTGATTGGCCCGGCCGTTTCCACCAAGAAAATCTACCACAGTAGACGTTAATTCGTCCCAATCAGTAAACTCCCGTGCACCATCTCGTGGATCGATTTTTCGACCCAGCAAGACAACGTGCTTTAGGATCTCCCTCTCAAAATATCCGTAGCTTTCGGGCCTCACTGCGCCTGCGACCAACGCTGTTGCATCTGGTTCAAAACCTGTTCGCATTAGCATTTCGTTGAGATAGTCTTGCGCTTCTTCTCGACCTGACGCGAAAGCAGCTTTTAGACCGACGGAAAGCACGAGAGACTTTCGTTCCATTAGGGCATTTCTATTTGAAGCGACAAAAGCCTCGAATGACTCGGGATGCCTACGCTCGTGGACAGGGGCCAGAAGAACAACCTTGACCACATCGTCAAGTGATATGTGGCTGGACATTTCATCGGTATTGATAAGCTTTGCGTTGAATCCGGCATTCTTCGCGACACTGCTGATGAAGCGCGCAATCTTTGCTGTCTGGCCTTCGACTGTAGCGAAGGCGATGAGTACGATCATTCCGATCCTCCCATAAATCGGTCTGAATAGATTGCTGATTATGAATAAGTGGCTTGGTTTGCCCTTGATCTCCATCAAAGGCGTTACTTGGGAGCGTATCGCGAGAGTTGTGGTTCGCTTTTGCTGTCCACGCAAAGCATGTTTTTAAGGAAGATCGCAACGACCTACATCTCGAAGCAAGTCGGCTTTTCTGGGCTGACAATTTTTGAAGCTGGCTATGGCCCGATGGTTTGTTTTGCTACCTTAAGGAAAAGGCCAAAACAGCGACGAGGATTACAAAACTGATGCACCACACCGTGACCTTCACTTGTTGGCTTGCGGGCAGATTTCTGAGCAGTCTAGTCATAGTCAAACCTTTCAGACAAAATCCGGTGTGACGCGGTGCCCCGAGCGATCAGATGATCTTCGACGGCGTCCATCATGGCCGGGGGGCCGCAGAGAACAAAAAGCCAGCTCTCAAATTGTTCAGATGACAAATTGCGGTCCAACAGGGGACCGTCGATCAAACCAGTTTCGCCGCGCCAATCCTTGGGCGGTTCGGATAGAACAAATACTGTTTCTTCTTTGGACAACTCCCGAGGATAAACAATCTGCTCCTCCACCCGGTTGCCATAGATAAGCTTGAGATCGCGTTGTGTTCCGCTCAACCTTACTTGACGCGTAATGCTCAACATCGGCGCGATACCCACACCTCCTGCGATCAGAACAATGCCTTTCTCAGGACGGTGGCTGATCGACAAATTTCCGTGTGGGGCATCCAGATAGACCGGGGTTTGCGGAGCGATCTGTCCGAGACCGCATGTGAAATCCCCAAGTTCCTTTATCACAAAGGACACTTCGGGGCCTTCGGCTGGTGCCGAACTAATCGAGAATGGGTTCTCGTGCAGCGAGAAAGCACTGTGGCCGACATTTAGCCAAGCAAACTGCCCTGCTTCGAAAGTTAGTCCGGTGTGACCATCGGGCTTGAGCCGCAACTCCCATTGCTTTGGTGTTAGTCGACATAGAGAAGCAACGCGCCACGGCCTTTTCCTCTGACGCAAAGGGCAAACGAGATAGACATACAGTAAAGTCCCTACTGCAATAGTGGTCAGGGCAAGCCAGAGAAACGTCATTAGCGGATGTCCGCCGTAGCGCCCGGCATAGACTGTGTGGTGCAACAGCAGGCAGGCAATCACCAAGGCTCCCAGCCCGTGCAATAGGCGCCATGTCTCGTACTTGTAATCAAGGGATTTACGGGCAATTGCCGAGGCAACCAGAATGAACAGTAAAAAATATGCGCCGATGCCCGATACTAGCGTAGAAAAGTCGGTCGAAATCGTAAGTTGGTTTGTTTCATCCCACGGGCGGCGTCCGCCAGATGGCGTACCCTGGTACAGCAGCGGGTGTATTAGCGCAAAGCCAAGCGCTGTACGCGCCATCATCTGATGCACCCGCATAGTCACATCCATACCCAGACCGGAAGAGATGAATCTGAACCGCCCAGACAGCAAGAACTCAACTAGTATTATTGAAAAAGCAAGCATTCCAAGCCCGGACGCGAGCTCTTGATGAAATGATCGCGGTTGCCATCCCAGAGACCAAGAAAAACCCAAGGGGGCCAAGATCAGCAAAACGTAGATCAGCGCCAGATAAGGCCATTTCATACGGCTTTGCTCCAAATTTCTAAAGGTAGGCAACCCGGGCTCATTCAGAATAAACGCTAAGCTGACATGGGACTCCGATCAAGACTGCTGAGATTGGTCTGAATTGCAGCATGACAGGGCAAGAGTGTTTGCCGACGGTTCCCATTTCTGTTCGTCCGGTCGGTACGTGCGATCTGGCTGAAGCTGAGGCTGCATGCTTGCGCAAGATCAAGGTCATTGACCGCGTTTCCTGTCATAATGTTGCGCGCGCGAAATCCGACCAAAGGAGGAGGCTCAAAAAATGCTAGAAGACAAAAAGTCCCCGCAACTTTTCACTGGAACGCATCCGCTCTCCGACAATTTTCGACGTGAAATGGAAACCCTGATGTCGCGGTTTTTTGGGGGAGGATCACCTTTCCTACCTATGGAAACGGCTGCGCAACGCACGGGTTTTCCGTCTCTTGATATGACAGGCGCGATTTCTCCGGCAATCGATGTCCAAGAGACGGATTCTGCGATAGTCCTTACGGCTGAATTGCCGGGGCTCGAAGAGGATGATGTAGAAATTGAAATCAAGGATCGCAGGCTAATCCTGCGCGGTCAGAAGAAGATTGCGCATGACGAAACGGGCGATCTGCGTGTCAGCGAAAGAAGCTATGGCAGCTTTTCCAGAGCCATGTCGCTGCCAGATACTGTGGAAGTCGACAAGGTTTCAGCAACATTCGACAAGGGCGTTTTGCGTATTCAAATGCCGAAGACTGAACCTCAGGATCCAAGCCGTAAGATCAAGGTATCGTCGAAATAGACAGACTGTTGGCGCGATACGGTGCTTGCAAATGCCAAAGCAGAGGGCCGATCATGGATCGGCCTTCTTCGAACTGCGGTCTGATAGTTGTTTTTGGTTGAATCCGGGCAGGCATCGCAGGTGCTTGTTTAAATCTGCTTTTTTGTACATTCGCGTCAAACCATGGGTTTGGTGTTGCGGCGTGATAGAATGCCCTCACGCGTTTGGATAGGGGGCCACAATGCGCAAACCAGAAGTGAGCGACATGACACCCTCAGTGAATGGTGGTGAAGGTGAGGTGCGGGCCTTTTTGGAGAGCCTTACAGGTCCATCGCGCGGAAACGTGAACTGGCTTGTCGACAATGCCCTGACTGTCTCTGTTGGTGATGGCAGGGTGTTAAGCATTCGACCTAAAGATGACCTGCCTCCCCATGACAACGATATTGCCACACTACAGTGGGCTGACGACGGTTACACAATAGCCGCATCGGTTGGGCGCAATGTATGGGTAAACGGGCAAAAAGCCTCTGCGGCGTCTCTTAGGCATGGTGACATGATCGAGTTCGGCGAAAAGGGCCCCATGTCTCGATACAGGTTGTGCGATCACTCATTTCCCGCACACCACACAGTCGAAGATATCCTCAGCGACGCATATGCTTACACCCGAACGAGCCGTCGACCCTTCGCCAAAAAGATGTCTGGTGCCTTGCGCGATAGTGGGCGGCGGCTTGCCTCTCAAACCACGATACTGTTCAGGATCACGGTTCTTGCAACGCTTCTTGTGATCGCGGGGTTTGGGTACCTGCTTTACCAAAACGACCGGCGCTTGGCGGATAGTATCGAACAGGAGTCCCGCAAGATCGAAGCGGTCGCGGTTATGCTTGCCCAGACGCGAGAAGATGCACTTACGCCTGATGACTTGGTTTCGTTGCGTGACGCTTTTGAGAACCAGGTTCTGTCGACCGAGCGGCGTCTTGGAACCTTGGAGCAACGCGCGGGGGCACCCACGCGAGTGATAGCTGCCTCCACTCGATCTGTCGCTTTCCTTCAGGGAGCTTATGGATTGCGCCACGTGGAAAGCGGGAAGATACTACGGCACGTTTTGGGACCGAACGGAGAAAACCTGAAAACCCCGTTTGGTCAGCCTTGGATCGAACCGGACGGGACCGGCGAACCCGCAGAGTTTCAATTCACCGGAACGGGGTTTTTGATCGCTGGGGTCCCGTTGATGGCGACCAACCGCCATGTCGCTTTGCCCTGGAC
This sequence comes from Ruegeria sp. YTSC325, assembly GCF_059609525.1. Taxonomy (NCBI): domain Bacteria; kingdom Pseudomonadati; phylum Pseudomonadota; class Alphaproteobacteria; order Rhodobacterales; family Roseobacteraceae; genus Ruegeria; species Ruegeria sp. YTSC325. Next base: position 229,960 of record NZ_JBXWLY010000006.1, on the reverse strand, counting down.
CTCGGGGAACCGAGAAAAAGCGCTGAGCGACGCTGGTCTTGAGCCAGAGATGTTGAAGCTGCTGGCCTATTTGCCTGATCAGACGGAACCAATAGAGGCGCGGCTGCTTCGGTTCAGCGAAGCGGCAGACTTGGCGATTTTGGAAGTTGAGCCAAGCCGCGTTCAGGACCTTGGAATTCCGTTGGCGGATACCAAGTCGCGCGTAGGTGAAGAGCTTTATCTGTTGGGATACCCAACGGGTTTGAAAGCATTGATCGCGCAGGCTGGTCCGGGCTTTTTAAAGGGATTGGAGGCTGACGGAACGTTGAACTTTTGGTCGATAGCGTCAGGGCTTTCCACACAAAGCAAGATTCATCCGCTAGCAAGCCGGGGGATCGTTGCGCGGACAAGTGAGAGCGCCATCGTTTATGACGCTGAGACCACGACCGGTGGGAGCGGAGGACCAGTATTGAATCGGCGTGGTCAGGTCGTTGCCATCAATGCTGCGATCCTGCCCGAGTTCGGTGGTTCAAACATCGGCGTCCCGGTCTCACATCTCAGAGTTCTGCTGGGAGAGGTGGAAAGCCAGTAATCATTCGCTCGTTCGGAAGCGTGAGTTTTGTACGAAGAACACAGTAGCGAGTGGAACGATCACTGAGATCATGGCCACGCAGATCAGCAGGTATCCAAGTTGACTGTAGTCTGCGGTCGACGTGACCGCACCGGTTTCTGGATTTGTGACAGCGCGAGTCACAACGAATGTTTGGTTGAGGTATTTGGTGCTGAGGCTGCTGGCCGACAATGCCATGTTGGTAAACGATGCCATCACCGCAAAGAAGGTCGCTTTCAACTGAACAGGGGCATTGCGTGCAATCCAAGCCAACATCGGGACCATGGCAATCTGCCCAAGCGGCGATTCAACAGCTGTATCAAGAATGGCAATGAACCTTGCATCGACAACTCCGCCGGTACGCGCTGCCGTCCATTCATGCACGCCGTAATATAAGGCGAGGTTGGGCATGGCGAGAACGCCCGCGGCGATCGTTAACAATACCACCACATGCGCAATAGAGCGATTGGCCATAAATGGCCGGAGAACGATTAACCCCAACAACGCCAGCAGCGAAGTTAATAGTGCCAGGATTGCCAGGAACTGTTCATCGAACCCAAGTTCATCGATTTCAAACCAAGTCAGGCCTGGCCCCGGCAGAGGAACGGCACGGAATACAAAAATGATTGTCGCTGTCCCGATCAAGGCCATGGCTTGGGCCGGTTCCAGCTCTTTCAGCAGACGCGACATGAGGTACAGGATCACCGTTAGAGAAACCGCAAAGACTGTTTCTTGCGCAAACTCGAAATCGGCGGTTCCCAACACGATGCTAAGCACAACGAATGCCAGGCCGCCCAGTAATATGGACCATTTGACTTCGGTGACTTCATCCGGTGTGTGAGACGAGTGGCCGCGCTTGATAAGTTGACGCTGGAAAAAGCTGTGAAGAACCACTCCACTGACGGACAACACCGGGATGGCCAGAGCTATCAGGTACACTTGGCCATAAAGCGCAAGACGTTCCGATTTTTGCAGATCTTCAGTTCCAGAGAAAATCCAGATGTTCACAGCCGCAACCGCCGCAAACCCGGAAATGATCGAAACTCTGCCCAAGGTTTGCATTGTCGTGTGCTGTGCACGGGTTTCTTCAGGCGTAAACGGAAGGCCGTGCTGGTTAACCCTGGGGACCGCTTCGACCGTCATGGCGTCCGCAACAACGTCTTGAATGGCATAGCCTGAAGGCGCCAGCAGCAGGGCTAGGACATACCAGTCTTCCAGTGGCATGAAATTGGACATCACGGCAGGCGCGGTCACGAGACCGTACATTGTGAGCAAAGACAACGTGATCAGGGATGCGCCAAACAGGATCAGCAGGGACTTCCAGCGCCAAAACAGGTCCACGACATGACCAAGCGGCATTTTGAGTATCCACGGGATACCAGCCCAAAACGCGAGTCCTGCAACGAAAGAGGCGGATAAATCGAGATAGTCTTTTAGGAAAAAAGCGCCGACGACCGAGGTCAGGCCGGACACGCCGGCCGCGAAATAGACCATCAATGGCGGCAAATAGGACCATCGCAGCTGCTGAATCAGATCCACAAATGTTCTATGCCACCAGCCTGAGAGTTTTGATCCTATGGAAGTTTGGTCAGTCGTCATATGCTGTGGTAGCTCTTGGAAGCCTTTGGGTCGTTGTATTTAGTTAGAGAAATCCAGATCCGAAAAGCAATGCACTGGTGATCACCCCAAGGATCGGTACCACAAAAGGAACGCGGAAGTGCTTGGTGGCCTCATCCGGCTGCATCTTCAACAGGATCAGCGAAATGTTGACGAGCACAAAGACGCCCAGAACGATCTGGGATGTGCGCTCTGCCAAAGTACCAATCGGTATAGTTTGGGTCAGCAGAACGATGATCACCACGACCAGCAAAGTAGCAACTACTGGTGTCTGCGTTGCTTTCGGGACAATCGCCAGAACCTTCGGCAGATGGTCACGGTCAGCTAGTCCATAGATCACCCGCGAGGCCATAATCATCTGGATCAGTACTCCATTGACCGTCGCTACAATCGCGACCGCGGAAAAGCCCTGTTTAATCATCTCAGGGGCGTTTGAAAACACAAGCGCGAGGGGTGCTGCGGACGTCGAAAGAACATCAATCGGAACAACAAGTAGGACCGTCATTGAAGTTCCCAGATACAACACGGTTGCCAGAACGAGCGTTAGCAAAATCGCTTTTGGGATGGTGTGCACTGGGTCTTTCACCTCTTCCGCGACATTGGCCATGTCCTCGAAGCCAACAAATGCAAAGAAGGCGAGAAGTGATGCCGCGAAAATGCCTCTCCAAGCGTCGAGTTCCAGCGGCGGAAGCATCGAACTGATCTCGTATCCCTGCGGATCCTGGATCGACATGCCCCAGCCAATCACAAAGAGAAGACCTGCGATCTCGATGATCGTGATGACAGCCGCAACAAAGACCGACTCAGTGATCCCCCAAAGCGCGATTAGACCCATGATCAAAACGACGCTGATGGTCAAAACAGGGATCGCAAAACCGGTCAAAGCATGAAGGTATGATGCTGCGCCAATTGCAACGGCTGAGGCGGAGATAACGCCCGAGGCTGCCACCGCAAGCCCAACGAAAACCGCCATCCATCTTTTCTGAAATCCCGCTTCAACATAGGCCGCTTCACCTGCGCTCACAGGAAATCGAGTTGCGAGTTCTGCATAGGAAAGCGCGGTGAGTGATACGACGAGGGCGGCTACAACAAACGACAACGCCGCAAAAGGTCCGGCAATGTCTGCTGTTGCACCGACCAAAACGTAAATGCCCGCGCCGACCGTTACCCCAAGGCCATAAAGCGTGAGCAATGGGGTAGTAAGGGCTCGTCTGAGTTTCTGTTCATTTGGATCAACAGAGTTCATAAGTGATTTCCGCCAACTGCCCATTCCGAACGTCGTCAGTAGCGTCCTTCTCTTTTTGTCTCGATTGGCGCAGCGGCTTAGTCCTATGGTCCAAGCCACACCGAATGCCTTATGTCTCAACGTCTGGGCGCATTGGGCGCCAATCAACTAACTGGGGGGCTCGCCATCACTCCTGCCGAGCCCCCGTGGGTGGAACCTCCACTCCTTCAAAATTCCGTTCACCTTTGTGTTTACTTGGGGACAGGAGGGTGAACGTAGAGAATGTTGAAACATTCGAATTTCACTATGTAAATCGTATTGGTGCTTTGATCTATGTCAATCAACTCGCGGCTTCTGGTCTGCGAGGCTGAACGCAAACCAACTATCGTTTGTCGTCGGACTTAAAGGCAAAGCAAACATGTTAGGTGGTGTGAGATTTAGGGTGGAAGGCAATTCGTGATGCTCTGGAACCTGTTACCAGCCCTGGGTGGCATCGGCCTATTCCTTATCGGCATGCTGTTGATGACGGACGGTTTGAAGGCTTTGGCAGGGGCGCAACTGCGAGATATTTTGGGCCGATTCACATCGACACCTTTTACCGGGGCGGTAACGGGCGCGGTCACGACAGCTGCAATCCAGTCTTCCAGTGCGACCACCGTTGCGGCCGTTGGATTTGTCGCGTCTGGTCTGCTCACGTTTCCCCAAGCGCTTGGGATCATCTTTGGGGCCAATATCGGAACGACGATGACAGGTTGGCTTGTCGCGCTTTTGGGGTTCAAGCTGGATTTGGGGCAAGTGATGTTGCCCGTTGTTTTTGTTGGGGCTTTGCTGGCGCTTTCGGGAAGGAAAGCGGTTGCCGGCTTTGGGCTGGCGTTGGCCGGATTCAGCTTGATTTTCATTGGGATCGAGCAACTCAAATCCGGGCTTGACGCCTTTCGCGGCGTAGTTACCCCTGCCGATTTTCCACCTGATACGCTGCTGGGCAGGCTGAAGCTTGTATTGATCGGTGTCGTTATCACCATGGTGACGCAGTCTTCGAGTGCTGGTGTTGCAACGGCATTGGCTGCGTTGAGCGCCGGTGCCGTGAACTTCCCCCAAGCAGCGGCTCTGGTCATTGGAATGGACGTGGGGACAACTTTCACCGCTGTTCTGGCCACCTTGGGCGGGGGCACGATGGCGCGCCGCACCGGTTTTGCTCATGTGATCTACAACGTGATGACAGGGGCAATGGCATTTTTTCTGCTGGGGCCGTTTACTGCGGTCTTTGTAAGCGCGACGGGGGCTGGAAACTCTCTCACTGCGCTTGTCGCGTTCCATAGTTTCTTCAACCCGATAGGCGTGGCGCTGATCTTGCCGTTCGCGAAACCTTTCGCCAGATTTGTCGAGGCGCTCGTACCCGACAAAGGGGCTGACTTAACGAGACCTCTGGATCCTCTCGTCCTCGGGATGCCGGAAATAGCGGTGGATGCAGCAAAAGCCGCAGTCGAACAAATTGTAAGGGCCGAAGTGGCGCACCTTCGGTCATGTATCGGGGCATCTCAGCCAAGCGGACCCGACTATGGGCGGGACAGCATTGAGACTGCTGTATCGGAAGCGCGCTCGTACCTAGACAAGATTGAACTGCCCAGCAGGTCCGACGCAGAGATATCCAGCATCAAGGGTATGTACCATGTCCTCGACCATCTTGACCGGCTGCTTTACCGGTGTAGCCAAGATGATCGGATAAGCGAGTTACCAAAAGACCGGCGTTTGAAACGGCTTGCTTCGGTGTTGATTACAGCGACTGACGGCTATTTAGAGATCGACAATCCAGTGCAGTGTGAAAGCACGCTGAACCGTCTTCGCCGTTTTATGCGGCGACAGAGGAAACTTCGCAGAGACTTGCTCATCTCCGACGCTGCGACTGACAGTCTGCCGGATGAAGTGGTCTGGGCTCGCTTGGATGCCCTCAGATGGTTGCATCGTGTGTCTTATCACCTCTGGCGAATTCGCTGGCACATGAACGCATTGGAAGGAGTGCCGTCTGGGCGCAAGGGTGGTGAGGTCACTGACGGCGTGGCGTAGTTGGAGGCTGACCTGGATTAGATTCGGCACTTGCTCAAGCGTTATTCGACCTAAACGCCAATCTTCGTGCTGAAGGGTGCAACATGAGCGAGGTCAAAGAAGTTTCTTAAGGATGCGCATTAATAAGATTTGCATCCGGGGCAGCTAATTGGAGGAGCGTATGCAGATTGTTCGCGGGATTTTACTGGCACTGTTCGTCACGGGGCCCGTACTAGCGCAGGAGGTCAGCGTCGATGAGGGACGAGATTTGTACCGGACGTATTGCTGGCAATGTCACGGTTTCGAAGCAACCGGAGACGGGCCAATGGCGGAAATGCTTGCTATTCGAACACCTGACCTCACCAAATTGGCAGGCGAAAACGACGGTGTGTTTCCGATAGATCGTATAGCTGAACAGATTGACGGCCGTTCGCAATTGCTCGCCCATGGGGGCGAAATGCCAATCTTTGGTGCGGTGTTTGAGACAGACCAACAAATCGCGGTGGCTTTGCCTGGTGGGCAACGAATGATGGTAGGCTTGCCGTTGGCGAATTTGCTCGCCTTTTTGGAATCGATTCAGGCTGAATAGCCACGGGTCAATCTGCTAATCTGTATCAGCCGTGCGTCTGATTGACATGAGAGTCAGTGGCGGCCCCAACACTTCGAAGGCCACAGTGCTGGCAATAGTAAAGGCCATGATGGACGCGGCCCAATTCGGAAATTGCTCTCCGGCGACAAGAGCCATTCCGACCGCAACACCAGCCTGTGGCAACAAAGCGGGGCCGTACCAGCGGGTCTGATGGCGAGGCAGGCCACCCAGTCTCGCTCCGCAATACCCTCCGACAAGACGGGCCACGGCGCGCAAGATCAGGAAAAGTGCACCAGCCCAGCCCATCAAGCCGAAGGCTTCGATATCCAACGTGGCACCCGCCAACAGGAAGAACAGGATCATGAATGGCCACTGAATGTGCTCGATCTCATGAAAAGCACGGTCATGATGGCGGGCAAGATTCCCGATAGCTGCGCCCGCAACCATGCCTGCTACCAAGAATGAAACTTCCAGCCAAAGCGCGAGGCCCGCTGTCAGAAAGACTATACCCACTGCTTCTGCCTGCATCGGCTCTCCCGGTTTCAAGCGGCCGGTCAGGTAAGCGGATGGCACGCCTAGTGCGGCACCCAACAAAATAGCCCCTCCGAAATCCCACATCGCTGTGGTCGTGACTGTGGCCCAACCATCCGAATGACCGGCCAGAACTAAGGCGATGCTGAAAACGATCAGACCCCAAGCGTCATCAATTGCGACGACGCCCTTTAATGTCTCGGTGAAGCTGTTGGACACTCCAGATTGATTGATCACGTCTGTCATGGCGGCCGGAGCTGTAGCCGTAGCAATTGCCGCCAGCACCAACGCCAACCCGAAGGGCACGCCAATGGCGGTCAGTCCAGCAGACACAATAGCAAGGGTTGCAACCACGATTGAAATAGAAATCGTAAGGATGGCTCGACCATGCCGAACCAGGTTCTCGCGGGTCAAAGAACCTCCAAGAAGAAACGCGACCATCGTCAAAGCCACAATGGAAATCTCGTCGAACCACATTGCAACTTCTAGTGGGATCAAACCAATTCCGGCGTTCCCTGCGATCAGACCGAGGAAAAGTAAGGTTGTAACACGAGGAAGATGCGTGGCCCGGCCAAGTTGGTCAGCCGCCAATCCGGCAAGGAAGAGGATGCCAAGGGTAATCAAAAAGCCGGCAATGTGCATAGAAAACCAAGCGTTAAGTTCTTGTCCAGACTACTCTAACTCCAATACTGCCTGCTAGGAACCGGTGTCGGAGAGAATGCGAATGTCCCGTCGCTGCCTAAGCTGAAGATCCTAAAAATAGGGATATTGATCTGTATTAAGGCGAAAGCGCGCAGCAGGTGGCACAATAGCTCATTCAGGAAACGAGGAGGAATTTTCGATGCCGACAAAGAAATCTAGCACAAATAGCCCGACCTCACTTGTGGATGTTTTCAAGCAAATGCAGCCGCCCATGTCTGGCAATCCGGCCTTCGGCGCCCAGATCGAACAATTTTGGGACGCGCAAGAAAAATTGCTCGAAGAAACAGAGGCCTTTGCGCAGCATTGGTTCGAACGGCGTCACGAGGCGGTTCGGACGGCTCTACAAGCTGCACGCAAAGTGTCTTCTGCGAACCCGTCCGATCCAACGAAAGCGCTTCAGAGTATGACGGAATGGCAGCGCCATTCGGCTGAGCGGTTGGTTGCTGACGCGCAGGAATGGTTCGAAACCGTGTCCCGTTGTGCATCTTATGTCACTGAAACCGAAGTTGCAGCTGTTGAGAAAACAGTTGGTGATGTTGCAGCCGCTACAAAGAGCGCGGGGAAATCTTCAAAGTCCGAGCCTGTTTAAGGTTTGTGCTGCCGAATAACCAAACTGAAATCATCGGAGCAGTAGATAGGAGGTCAAATGTACAAGAACATCCTGATCCCGGTTGCTCTGGACCAAGAACACGATACACAAGCGTCGTTTGAAGCCGCGCGCCAATTGGCTGATGCGGAAACTGTATTCACCGTGATACACGTCCAAGAACCAATTCCGGCGTATGTAGGGTCTCAGATTCCCAGCGAGGTACTTGCCAATACGCGGCATGAAATCCTGGAAAACCTGCATCAGACTGCTTCTGAAATTCCGGGCGCGAAGGCTCGGCTTATCTCTGGGCACGCGGGCAGGGCTATTGTCGACTTCGCAAATGAGAACGAGTCGGATTGCATCGTCTTGGCTTCGCACAAGCCTGGTTTTGAGGACATATTTTTAGGTTCCACTGCGAACAGAGTCGTGCATCACGCCAGGTGCTCGGTTCATGTAATTCGTTGAGCCAGTGTTAGCGGTGTGGCTTCCTTTTTGATTGGCCCGTGAGCCAAATCAGATCGAGAGAATTGACCGCTGAGCCAAAGAACCCTTGGACTGCAGCTGGCCTGCGGTTTCGAATTTATTAGAATGCTGGATTACTTTATTGTGCAGAGCAGTTGCTGGTCGGTCGCTTGGAGGCTTTCGACACTTGAGTTGCCTCGGAGCCTCAGTTTGTGTTTCGAGACGTAGTCTACTTTCCTTTTCTTCGAGGGACGGTTGTTCGATGAAGGCCAAATCCTGCTCCCGCAACCAATAATCCCAGACAGATAGCAAAGCTCTAGCGCCGCCTTCGGGCGGTGTTTCTATTTGTGCCATCACAACTGGAAGCACTGTGAATGCAAACAGGAGCGAACTCAGACTGAGGCGAACGCCGTAACAAACTCGTTGTTGCCATTGATTTTTGACGGTGCCTTGTTGGCCGGACATGATCCCCAAACGCTCCTATCGCCTTTCCCTGTCTGACACGCTATTCTGCGGTGCAGAATGGCTGTTGGAGGCTTGATCTATGGGTGGTCGTATTATCTGTGTGGCGCAGCAAAAGGGCGGGGCGGGGAAGACGACGCTTGTCTCGAACTTGGCAATCGCCTTCCTGCAAGAAGGGAAAAGCGTCGCGCTTGTGGATACCGATCCGCAGGGAAGTCTTGGAAAATGGCTGGACGTGCGCGAAGAAACGTTTGGCGAGAACGCAGACCTTCGGTTTTCGACGGCGACCGCATATGGAATTTCACGGGCAATTCGTGGCGTCGGCGGGGATGCTGATATCGTGCTTGTCGATACGCCGCCCAAAGCCGACAGTGACGTGCGGTGGGTCCTGCGCGAGTCTGACCTTGTGTTGGTGCCGGTCTCGGCCAGTCAGGCAGATGTTTGGGCAACTCATGATATTCTGGATCTGGCTGACCGTATCGGGAAGCCGACGCAAATCGTTTTGAACCGAACCCGGGCCGGCACTCGCGTCGGTGAAGATGTTGCGAAATCCCTTAGCGAGATTGGCGCGGCGCAGTTTCAATCCTCATTGGCCAATAGGGTGATATATGCGGAAGCTTTAGGTCAAGGGCTGGGTGTGCTTGAGGCGAAGCGCGCCAGTTCCGCTGCGGAAGAGGTGCGCGCGCTTGCGGATGAGGTCGCGGGGCTTTTGAATGGCTGACCCCTGAAAGCCGCTCACTTGGAATTTTGCGGTCTTGGATCGTCTGTGGCAGAGAGCGTGAATGAACGAAACATCACCCAATCTGTTTTCGACGGTTTCAAGTGACTTTATCGCCGACTGGCTGTCGGCGTTGGAGCCACTTTGCACGGTTTCACATTTTGGGTCGTTATTGGAACGGTCCGAACTGCCGTCGGCGGGCGATACACGTCAGGACCGGGTAACGCTGGATCAGATTGTCGACCTGTATCAGCTGGCGGCTGTTGAAACCGGAGACGAGATGATGGGTCTTTGGTCGCGGCCGATTAGACCCAGAGCTTTGCAGCACTTGCTGACGTCTGTTCGCGAAGCGACGTCATTGTCATCGGCGCTCTATCGGTTCTCAACCTTCTGGAACCTGTTACTGGACGACTATCAGTTCAAATTGACCGAGGCCGATCAAGCCGTCGAACTGGCGCTTATGCCTGTGCACGAGGTCGAGGCCCAGCGGTTTGGTCATATGTTGATCCTAAAGCTGGCCCACGGCCTCATGTCCTGGCTGGCCCGAGGTGAAGTGCCTGTCAAAGCCGTGGGGTTTTCGTTCGACCGTCCGGTCTTTGACGAGGATTATTCGGTTATCTTTCCTGCGCCGGTATATTTCGCCCAGCCGGCCTCCTTCATTTCTTTTGACGCAAGTGTATTGGGTCCGATTCATGCCCGCCAGACGAGCGACCTAGACCTGTTTCTGGAAAATGCGCCAAGAGATTGGATATTCACGCGATCAAGTGAACACACCCAGTCTCTGCGGGTGCGCAGTTTCCTAACCAAAACGGGGTGGGATCACGCGAACCTGTCGGCGGCTGCGAAAGCAATGAATATGACACCGCGTACCTTGATGCGCCGATTGGAATCAGACGGCACATCCTTTCAGGCGATCAAAGACGCACTGCGCCGGGACATTGCTATTGGGCACCTTCAGGCAGGGCGCAAAAGCGTTGAGGCGATCGCTCAGGATCTTGGGTTTTCGTCGTCGGCCAGCTTTCACAAAGCGTTCCAAAGATGGACAGGGGCTGCTCCGAGTGCCTACAGGCGCTCGCCGATTGGATCTCGATAATTTTGTCACTTTTGGACAATTGTCTGTCGTCTCATGAGATGGCGAGCATCCTGACGCGCGGATAGAACCCTTAAAAATAAATGAAACGTTCAGTGTGCCGAATTCTCTTGCTTCTGGGGTGGTCGGTGGATTGACGATTTCGGGCAATATTGCTTGTGAAAGGACTTCTCATGTCAGAAAAACTCGCCACAATTCTTGAGGCCGCGCGCCAGCATGCCGAGGATGTCATTGCACCCAACGTGGATTCGTGGAACGCGGCGCGGGCCTGGCCTCGTGACGCCTCGGACAAGGCGGGTGCTGTCGGGTTGACGGGCCTGTACGCTCCTGAGGAGTGGGGCGGTCAGGGTCTTCCTATGTCAAAAGGCATTCAGGTCTACGAACAACTGGGGCTTGGCGATGGCGCCTATGCTTTTGCATTGTCCATGCATAACATCTGCACTTTCGCCGGATGTGGTTACGGGACCGATGCATTCAAGGAAAAATGGGCACGTGATCTGACCTCGGGGCGCAAATTGGCGAACTTCGCGTTGACCGAGCCTCAATCCGGGTCTGACCCCATGAAGATGTACACCCGAGCGACCATCAACGGGGACGGTACGTGGACGATCAGCGGCGCCAAGGCATGGGTCAGCCTGGCGACTGAGGCGGATGTATATTTCACTGTCGTCAAGACAAGCGACGCGCCAGGCCACACGGACATGGCGATGATCGCGATTCCCGCTGACGCACCGGGTGTCAGCTTCGGGCCATTGTACGACACACCCTCTTACGGTTTCCTCCCGATTGGTGAAATGTATCTCGACAAGGTTGTTGTCAGCGAAGACAACATCATTTTGCCGGTTGGTCAGGGACTTCAGGGATCATTGATGGCGATCGATATAGCCCGGGTTTCGATTGCTTCGGGGTGTTGCGGGCTGATGCAAGCGGCGTTGGATACCGCGCTATCCTATTCGAAAAACCGCAAGATGTTTGGTGGCACAAACCTTCAGCTGGATGGAATTCAATGGATGCTGGGTGAGGTCGCGACCGAGCTTGAAGTCTCGAAGCTTCTGTACCGCAAAGCGGCAGAGGCGCTGGGAACGCCCGAAGGCCCGTTGATGGCAGCCCATGCCAAACGGTTCGTGCCGGATGCGGCGGTCAAGGCGGCCAATACCTGTACACAGGTTCTTGGTGGAATGGGCCTGCTGCAACCCTACGGGCTTGATCGCTTGTCACGTCTGGCGCAGATGCTGCGTATTGTGGACGGAACGACCGAGATCAGCCGGGTTGTGATCGGCCGGGCGCTGCAGAAACGCGCTGCTGGTCTGCCTGATCTTCCGGTGCCTAAAGGGTTCGGAGAAACTGACGACGCCAGCCCATCCGTTGCGGCCGAATAAGTCAGATGCGGCGTGCCTGCCGGCACAAGACTGCAAAGCCCAGCTTTCGAAAGAAGGCTGGGTTTCTTGCTTGAGCGCAAGTCCGGGTCGGATCAATCTCTTGGTTTGCGCGACACTTTTTTAAGGCTCGCGGGGACTGCTGCGCTCACTTAGCCATCACCATGGTTTCGGTGCCTTGGGTTTAGATTGCGAAGAGGTGACGGACGCGTCGCGAACTTCCCCAGTGGAATTGCTGATTTGAGGTCACGTCCGCGTCGCGCTGGGTTTGCATAGGATTTTGCGCCTCAATAGCAGAGCTACTGACATTAACAAAGTTTAACTCTCCGCCCGACATTCGTTAATCGGGCCAACCTTTATCGACTGTGTACCCCGCAACATCACCTTAATGATAAAGGAGGAGAAGATGGACTACGCACAGACAGCCAGCCCTCGGAAGGGTTTGTTTTTTAGCTTGTTTTCGAACTATGCAGAAGCGCGCGTCGAACAATTTCGCCGTAAAATCTATGGCAATACAGTCCGCGTTTTGGAGAAGCTGAGCGATCAACAGCTGGAGGACATCGGCATCCCCCGGAGCGAGATCAAGCAGCGCGCGTATCAAAGCGTCTATCACCAGATGCCGTATGACCACCGCGTGCAATAAGCGTCGCATTGTTGAAACTGGATTTGAAGGTGGAGGGATATGATGCTTGATACACATACTTGCTCGGGCGCAACCCCAAGCACGAGCGCTTTGGTGCTGTTTGACCGGGCAATGAAAATCCATGCTATCCGTGCCGATATCGTTCGAGCCGCGCAAGAACTGAACTGCCTGAGTGATCGTCAGCTTTCTGAGATGGGGATCAATCGCACGGATATTGACGAGATGATCGCAAGGTATATCTGAGATGCCTGCCCCATCCCTTGCCGGCAATGATGTAGGACGCGAGAGAACCAAAAAAGCCGCTCTGAGGGTTTCAGAACGGCTTTTATTCGCATGAAGGTTTGTGGTGTGGTCAGGCCTGGTGATCGACCACTTGCAGATGTTGGGCCAGCTTGTCGATTTCGGCCATCCAGGCTTGCACCAGTTTCGGATCGCTGGGGGCGGCATGCACTCCGGCGGGGATCGCGCGGTTCAGAACTGCCTCAACTGCCAAGGATACCGGGATCGAGACCAGACGCGCCATCGCCGTGCCTCGCGCGTCACCCCATGCATCCATGACATAGGTTTTGTGCCAGGTCTCGACGCCTTCTTTCTCGGCTTTCAGGCCCACGCACAGAACAACGCGGTCGGGCTCGCCTTCATCATAGGCGTTCTCATCCCAGAACTGGTCCGACATCTCTTTCAGACGCGCGTCGCCTTCGGGGCCGGACAGGGTCTCGATCTCGGTGAACACATCCGACCACGCATCGGCCCAGCCGTTCAGGCGCAGGGTGCCGCGGACGAATTCTTTGACCGGCCAGTGATCCTCGAACTGGTATTCGGCCATGAAGGGGATCGAGTCGCGGTTTGGGTAAACCTCAAAGCTTTCGGGTGTGGGCAGCGGCGCGACATAGCTGGTGATCGCGTCCCACGGGCGGGCCACATCCAGCGGGGCGTAGTCCCGGATGGATTTTGAGGGCGACCGCAGGGCTTTCAAAACGCCCAGCGGCGACCAGCTGAACTTGTAGCGGAACGGGTTGGGGTTTTTCGGGATGCCACCGCAATAGGAGATAAAGCTCAGGTGGTTTTGCGCATCGAACGCGTCGGACGCGCGATAATCGGCCACCAAGGCGTGCGCCATCAGGTGGTCAATGCCCGGGTCCAGCCCAACCTCATTGACCAGAGCCACACCGGCCTCGCGGGCTTTGTCATCCAGCGCGCGCATTTCGGGGGCGATGTAGGACGACGAAACGAAATTCGCCTCTTTGGAGATCGCCAGTTCCGCCAGCGGAACGTGCCAGTCACCCGGCAGCATAGAAACTATCACGTCGCCCTTGACCAGCACCGCGCCCAAGGCGTCGATGTCAAAGGCGCGGATGTCGTCGGTCAGGTCTCCGACCTCAGCCTTGGCCTTGTCGATGGTCCGGTTCCAGACGGTGACCTTGTGACCGCCCTTGATCAGGCGGCGCAGGCCGGGGATGGCCGACAGGCCGGTGCCACACCAGTGAATCGTCATCTCTCAGATCCCTTCAATATGGGTTTTGTAAGTTGCTTCGGCCCGGCCCCAGACGCCGCTGTTCAGATCGGTCAGGCTCAGCAGGGAGGGCAGCAGCTGCGCGGCGTAGTCTTCCGAGCTTTCGACGGGCAGCATCGACGGCAGGTTGTCGATGGCCATCACGTCCATCACCGGATCACTGGCCACGCGCAGGGCGGGCGCGTCCCATGTGGTGGCGCGATCATAGACCGGCACGGGGTTGTAATCGCTGTCGGGGTCGCAGGCCACGTCTCCGATGGCAGTCAGGTTGCGCGGTGCGTTCAGCGTATCGCGCGGGACAAAGACCGGCGTGCCGGGGCGCGCGAAGATGCAGTTCAGGAACAGATCATGGTCAAGGATCTCGGGGAAAGGCCCGCCGCTGGCGGTCTCGGCCATGTCCCATTTGGTCACTGAGACGCCCATCGCCTCGCACATATCGGCCGCGCCTGTGCCAACGCGGCCCAAAGCGCCGATGACGATTGCGCGGGGGCGGGTGCCGGTGGCATCCAGCTCGGCCAGCAGTTCGGCGTTCAGCGCATCTTTGTTTTGGTACACTCCGACCGGAGGGCATTCCTGCCCGCGCTGCTGCGCAGCCCATGTTTTCAGCGTTACCGCCGCGCCTGCGTATCCGGCCCAATAACCAAAGGCGGCGACCCGGCGGCCGTCTTCGGCAACCAGATATTCCAGATCGTAGAGCGTGCCGCCGCCGGCCTTGAACCGCTCCAATAACGCGCGCCCGGAATGCTGCCCCTTATAGGCATGGCCGAACATGATATGACGATGCGGCAAGGGCGTGCCGTCCTCGGGCAGTTCCTTGAGGCCAAAGATGATCGCATCCAGCGGGGCCTCGGGCCACGCATTCTCGGCTGCGATCTCACACCCTGCGTCTTTGTACCCCTGCAGCGGAATGGCGCGCACGGAACTTTCCTCGATCGTCACGCGGATGCCTGCGGTGATCAGGGCGGCGGCACCTTCGGGGGTCAACCCTACCCGTTCCTCGTTCGGGCGCTGTTCTGCCCGGACCCAGAGATGTGTCATGTCAGTTCCTTATGTTCAGAGCATTCCGGCGGCGCGTACGGCCTGAACCGAGGCCCGTGCCTCCATCGCTTCGCGAAACGCGATAATCTTGGGAAAGGCTGCGACGTCAACGCCGTCGCCCTCCAGCCAGCTGCAAACCACATACAGATAGGCGTCCGCCAGTGAGACCTCATCCCCCAGCACAAATGGACCCCGCAGCCCGTTTGAGCAGATATAGTCACAGGACGCAGTCATCGTCTGCGCCACCTTGTCCTTCATGTCTTTCCAGCTGGATTTCTTGTCGGCCCACCGCGCCCCGCGCATCTTGTGGGCGTGGTTCACATGCATGGTCGAGGCAAGGTAATACATCACCTCGCGCATCCGAGCGGCCATGATCGGGTCCGAGGGCACCAACCCTGCCTGCGGCGCAATCGTGGCGATATAATCCAGCAACGCGCCTGTTTCGGTCAGAATGCCGCCATCCACCACCAGCGCGGGCACGCGGCCCTTGGGGTTGATCTGCTTATAGGCGGGTTTGGTCTGCTCACCCCCGGCAAAGTCCAGCTTGATCGCCTCATACTCCAGCCCGGCCTCTTCCAAAGCGATGGCCACGGCGACCGAGATCGTGCGGGGGGCGTAATAAAGCTGCATCGGGGCCTCCTTACAGGTGAGTTTGGGCGTAGTGCCGGTCGGGCGCTTCCAGATGGGGCACCGCGTTGAACAATACCGGACTCAACTGGCTGCCAATCGGATGCAGACGATGCATCGACGTGTTCATGATGGCAAGCGCCACCCGCGCCATCGCCGGAATGTCCAGCCCCATCGCCTGGCGCACTGCCATCGAAATCAGCGCGCCTGAGGTCACCACAATCGCCGGCCCGCCTTCGGTTCCGATATCGTGCAAGGCGTCTGCGACGCGCGCCTCGAACGCGGCAAAGGTTTCGGGCGCATCCGCGATCTGGCCATTGGCCCATGCCGTGAATGTCCGGGGCAGGTGTTCGACGAACCCCTCACGGTCGGTGGGAACCATAACGTTGTGCTGTTGTTCGAAAAGCTGCGCGAGGGTGAAATACTCGACCTCGTTCAGACGCGGATCGCGGATCGGCTCCGGCAAGCCCATGCTCGCCGCTGTTTCCACATGCCGGGTCAGCGTGCCGCTGTAGACACGGGGATAGTGCGCGCGGGTGTCCTGCAGATGCCCGCCCAGCCAGCGTGCTTGCTGATGACCCAGATCGCTGAGTTTGTCATAGCTTTGCTCGTCTCGCGCGGCGGTGTTGGCCTGCCCGTGACGCACCAGTGTAATATGTGACATGGTCGCCCCTCTTGCCGCAAAGTCTTAGGGCAGGTTGTGGGCCAGGACCAGAGGCGTTTGGAATTCTGTTTGCAAAATCTTGGCCGTTCGAAGCTTTCCCCATGGTCAGTTTTTTACGCGGGACAGGGGGGTTTTCTATTGCGCCACGAAAAAAAGTTTCCTATAGGAAACCAAGCTGTGGCATGCGGGTGTATACACCATTCCCGAAGGTACTGCGGCCCACTCTGGCGTGGAACACGTGTCTAACTCTGTTGACTTACAGCAAAGGAGTGGGAAGCTGGCGGAACACCGCCTTTTTGCAGGACGGGGCGTTTGCGACAGTCTGTGACAACGGCTTAGGAAAGCGACCACCCATGACCGAGATTAAGCGCACGCCTTTGTATGATCTGCACGTTGAGTTGGGCGGCAAGATGGTTGATTTTGCGGGCTGGGAGATGCCGGTTCAGTATCCACTGGGGATCATGGGGGAACACAAGCAATGTCGCGAAAAGGCGGCGGTGTTCGATGTTAGCCATATGGGTCAGGTGATCCTGCGCGGCGAGAATGTGGGCGAGAAGCTGGAAACGCTCTGCCCGCAGGCTTATGCTACGCTGAAGGACGGCAAGGCGCGGTACGGGTTCTTTACCAACCCGGAAGGCGGGATCATGGATGACCTGATCGTGTCGAATGCAGGGGATCACTACTTCGTGGTGGTGAATGCGGCGCTGCGTCATCAGGACATTCCGCATATGCGCGAACATCTGGACGGCGTCGAAGTGATCGAGATTTTCGACCGTGCGCTGGTTGCGGTGCAGGGACCAAAGGCCGAGGATGTGGTGGGCGCGCTCTGCCCTGTGGCGCGGGATCTGAAATTCATGGAAACCACTGTGGCGGATATCAACGGCGTTGAATGCCGTATCTCGCGCCTGGGTTACACCGGTGAGGACGGGTACGAGATCTCGATCCCCGAGGACAAGGCCATCGATATCACCCGCGCCTTTCTGGCGCATGAGGATTGTGAACCGGCGGGCCTTGGCGCGCGCGACAGCCTGCGGCTGGAGGCTGGGCTGTGCCTTTATGGCAATGACATTGACCAAACGACCTCGCCGATCGAGGCGAGCCTTGGCTGGGCGATCCAAAAGCGCCGCAAGGAAGAGGGCGGCTTTCCCGGTGCCGACCGCATCCAGAAAGAACTAACTGAAGGCCCCGCACGCAAGCTGGTCGGCATAAAACCCGAAGGCCGCGCGCCCGCCCGTCAGGGTGTTGAGATCCAGTGCACGGAAGGCAACACCATCGGTCAGATAACCTCTGGCGGGTTCGGCCCCACGGTCGGTGGCCCTGTGGCAATGGGCTATGTGTCCGCAGGCCATGGCGAACCGGGCGAGGTGGTCAACTTGATCATTCGGGGCAAGCCGCAACCGGCGCAGATCGTGGCGCTGCCCTTCGTTACCCAGAATTATAAGCGTTGAAGTCAGGAGAAAAACCCAATGGCAACCTATTATTCCGAAGAGCATGAGTGGATTGACGTCGATGGTGACACCGCCACTTTGGGCATCACCAAACACGCGGCGGAACAGCTGGGCGATGTGGTCTTCGTGGAACAGCAGGAAGTCGGCGAAGAATTCGCCAAGGACGGCGAGATCGGCGTGATCGAATCCGTCAAGGCGGCGTCCGAGCTTTATGCTCCGGTTGATGGTGAAATCATCGAAGTGAACGAGGCGCTGGCCGACAATCCGGGCGCGCTGAACGAAGACCCAGAAGGCAATGCATGGATCTACAAAATCAAGATCACGGACGCGTCGCAGCTCGAAGATCTGATGGATGAGGCCGGCTACAAGGACTTCATCGGTTAATTCAACGGCGGATCTTTACACGGATCCGCCCTTCATCTGGCTAAAATACCTCCGCCGGAGGCTCCCGCAGCCTCCGCCGTGTCTGACTTATTCATAGGAGCGCTGCAATGGCTTTCAAACTGACCGACTACGAAGCCTATGACTTTGCCAATCGCCGCCATATCGGGCCCAGCCCGACCGAGATGCGCGACATGCTCAAGGTGATCGGCTTCAAGACGCTGGACGCGCTGATCGACGCCACCGTCCCGCCCGCGATCCGCCAGAAAGAGCCGCTGGACTGGGGTCCGGCGATGACGGAACGCGATGCTCTGTTCCATATGAAAGAGGTGGCGAGCAAGAACAAGGTTCTGACCTCGTTGATCGGGCAGGGATATTACGGCACCACCACGCCTGCTCCGATCCTACGCAACATTCTGGAAAACCCGGCCTGGTACACCGCCTATACGCCCTATCAGCCCGAGATCAGCCAAGGCCGGCTTGAAGCGTTGTTGAACTTCCAAACCATGGTCAGCGATCTGACCGGGCTGGACGTGGCCAATGCGTCCTTGCTGGACGAAGCCACCGCCGCGGCTGAGGCCATGGCGATGGCCAAGCGCGGTGGTCGGTCCAAGGCCAACAACGCCGCCTTCTTTGTCGACCGCAACTGCCACCCGCAGACCATCGCGGTGATCAAAACGCGCGCCGAGCCGCTGGGCATCGATGTGCAGGTGGCCGACCCGGATCAACTAGACGCGGGCGCGGTTTTTGGCGCGATCTTCCAATACCCCGGCACCCACGGCCATGTGCGCGACTTCACCGCCGAGATTGCGGCGCTGCATGAACACAAAGCCATTGCCATTGTCGCCGCTGACATCCTGTCGCTGGCGCTGCTGAAGTCACCGGGCGAGATGGGCGCGGATATCGCCATCGGCTCGACCCAACGGTTCGGCGTGCCGATGGGCTATGGCGGGCCCCACGCGGCCTATATGGCGACCACCGACAAGCTGAAACGCGCGATGCCGGGCCGGATCATTGGTGTCAGCATCGACAGCCGTGGCAACAAGGCTTATCGCCTGGCGCTGCAGACCCGCGAGCAGCACATTCGGCGCGAGAAAGCCAACTCGAACGTCTGTACCGCACAGGCGCTGCTGGCGGTGATGGCCTCGATGTACGCTGTCTATCACGGTCCCGACGGCATCAAGGCGATTGCGCAATCTGTTCACCGCAAAACCTCGCGTATGGCCGCCGGTCTGGAAGAGGCGGGCTTCTCGGTCGAACCCGAAGTGTTCTTTGATACCATCACTGTTGAGGTCGGCCACTTGCAGACGACCGTCATGGAGGCCGCCGTTGCCCGTGGCATCAACCTGCGCAAGGTCGGCGAGACGAAAGTGGGCATCAGCCTGGATGAACAGACCCGCGCCGAGACGATTGAGGCGGTTTGGGGCGCCTTCGGCATCGACCGGAAGGATGACAGCTCGAACGTCGCCTACCGCCTGCCGGATTACGCCCTGCGCGAGACGCCGTATCTGACCCACGAGATCTTCCACAAGAACCGGGCCGAGGCCGAGATGACCCGCTATATGCGCCGTCTGGCCGACCGCGACCTGGCGCTGGACCGGGCGATGATCCCGCTGGGGTCCTGCACCATGAAGCTGAACGCCACGGTCGAGATGATCCCGGTCACCTGGCCCGAGTTCGGCAATCTGCACCCTTTCTGCCCCGAAGATCAGGTGCAGGGCTATCACGAGATGATTGCCGATCTGAACGACAAGCTGTGCCAGATCACCGGCTATGACGCGATCAGCCAGCAGCCCAACTCGGGCGCGCAGGGCGAGTACGCAGGTCTACTGACCATCCGCAACTATCATTTCGCTCGCGGCGAAGGGCACCGCAATGTCTGCCTGATCCCGACCTCGGCACACGGGACCAACCCGGCCTCGGCGCAGATGGTGGGCTGGCAGGTGGTGCCGGTGCAATCGGATGAGAACGGCAATATCGACCTTGCGGACTTCCGCGCCAAGGCCGAGAAGCATTCGGATCATCTGGCCGGCTGCATGATCACCTACCCATCGACCCATGGCGTGTTCGAGACCACCGTGCAGGAGGTCTGCCAGATCACCCATGACCACGGCGGTCAGGTCTATATCGACGGCGCCAACATGAACGCCATGGTCGGCCTGTCGCGCCCCGGTGATATCGGCGGCGATGTCAGCCACCTGAACCTGCACAAGACCTTCTGCATCCCGCATGGCGGTGGTGGCCCTGGCATGGGCCCGATCGGCGTCAAGGCACACCTGGAAGAACACCTGCCTGGTCACCCGGAATACGGCACCGCCTTGGGGCCGGTCTCGGCGGCGCCCTTTGGCTCGCCCTCGATCCTGCCGGTCTCATGGGCCTATGTGCTGCTGATGGGTGGTGCGGGTTTGACGCAGGCGACCAAAGTGGCGATCCTGAACGCCAACTATATCGCAGCGCGTCTGCAGGAAGCCTATCCGATCCTCTACACCTCCGAGACCGGTCGGGTCGCGCATGAATGCATCCTCGACACCCGTCCGCTGGACGCCGAGGCGCATGTGACCGTCGATGACGTTGCCAAACGTCTGGTCGATTCAGGTTTCCACGCCCCGACGATGAGCTGGCCGGTGGCAGGCACCCTGATGGTCGAGCCCACGGAATCTGAGCCCAAGGATGAGTTGGACCGCTTCTGCGACGCCATGCTCTCGATCCGATCCGAGGCGCAGGATATCATCGACGGTAAGATCGATGCGGAGAACAACCCGTTGAAGAACGCCCCCCACACGGTGCGCGATCTGGTTGGTGACTGGGACCGGCCTTACAGCCGCGAACAGGCCTGTTTCCCTCCTGGCTCGATGGGCGTCGACAAATACTGGTCCCCCGTCAACCGCGTCGACAACGCTTATGGCGACCGCAACCTCGTTTGCACATGTCCGCCAATGGACGCATACGCGGAAGCGGCGGAATAAACAGAAAACCCCCGCCTTGGCGGGGGTTTTTCTTAGGGAACGAAGCCTTTTGGCACCCCGAATGGCGGGGAGTCCACGCTGGATCCCGTTAGTGCGTCGAGGAATGCCAGGAGACTCGCGATGTCAGCTTCGGACAATTCCAATGGCGTGATGTCTACCTTGCCGCGCACACGCGCCATTTCCAACCGGTCGTCCCAGACGACGAAATCGGCTTTGTGCAACCAAGGAACGTTCGGCAGGTCAGCCATATCACGATTCCATTTCGACAGGCTGTTTTCGGGGTTCAGGTGATGGAGGATCATACCCTCGAGGTCGGGGAAAGCTCCGTTATGACCATAGGGCGCAGTCAAGGCCACGTTGCGCAACATCGGCGTGCGAAAGCGATAGGCGTCCTCCAGCCGGTCGCTTTCCCCCATGCGGCCAACGTCGCGCACATAGGGGTCCCATTGCCGCGTGCGGCCCGGCCCAAAAGGGGGCAAGGCCAAGGCGTGAAATTCCTGATCTGACATCAGCGGCCCGGAATGGCAGATGGAACACTGCGCTTTGCCATAGAAAAGATCCATCCCGCCCTTCTGTTCCGCCGTCAGCGCCGAGGAGTCACCCGCGAGGTATTGATCGAACGCGCTGTCGGTGCTGCGCCATTCAACCGCCATGAACGCGGCTAAGGCGTTGGCGATCTGGGTGATTGTGATGTCCTCGGTCGTGTTGACCTCATCAAAAGCAGCGACCATGGCCGGGCCATAACGCGGATCGGTGCGCACGCGCTTGGCAAGGATCGGCCAGCCCAGATCAATTCGGTCGGCAACCGCTCCGGTCACCTGATTTTCGCCGACATTGCCGGCCATTTCGAATTGTGAGGTCAGCGGGAACAGCGCCTGTGCGGCGAGCAGCGAGTTCAGCCCCTCAGGCAACCATTCCTGCGCCGGAGAGTTAAACCCGTTGCCGTAGACATCCGAGATACTCAGGCGGCCATCGTGGAATACGGTGTGAATCTCTTTCGCGCCAAGGTTCCACAGCCCCGGTGAATTACGGGGGATGCGTTTGCGAATCTTATCGGTTCCTACGCCCGGTGTCCGATCTGGCCCCAAGCCTTGCCCGCCTTCACCAATACCCAGCGATAACCCGTCCGAGGTGCCGAAATCAGGATGATGGCAGTGGGCACAGGAAATGTTCTGATTGCCCGACAGAATGGGGTCGTAAAACAGTTGATGACCGATGGCAGCCTGTTCCATATCAAATAGGATAAAGTCATCATCTGTCAGCGGGCGTGGCAAGTCCTGAGCCGCAGCCGCTCCGACGAAAAGGAAGAAAACCCCGTGCGCCAGCTTGTACTTGCCCTTTGCCTTTTTGCGACCCCGGCGCTGGCCGAATTGGAACAAGCGCGCGACATGATGGAAGCGGGTGAATTTGAGGCCGCGCGTGAGGAACTGCTGCCAGCCGCGCGCTCTGGCAATGCCGAGGCCGAAGAACTCATCGGCGTCATGTACGGCCTTGGGCTGGGGGTCGAGCAGGATTACGAGCGGGCGTTTGACTGGTATCTGCGTGCTTCGATGAAGGGGCATCCGGGGGCGCAGTCGGGTGTCGGCTGGTATTACGAGCTGGGTCTGGGCATGCCCGCGCCCGATCTGGTGCGGGCGTATATGTGGTACACGCTCAGTGCCATTGGCGGTGATCCCGATGCGGCGATCAGCCTTGAGGAAGTGGTCAAGAAAATGTCGCTGGAGCAGATTGAAAGGGCGCATGTGCTGGTGAATGATTACAAAGGGTGGATGTACCCGTTTCGGTAAGGGCCGGACGCAGCGCCCGGCCCCTTTCGCTTAGTTCAGATCCGCATCGCGAGAGGCGTTGATATCGGCCTCGGCTGCTGCAACCGCTTCGGTCAGGGCGTTGAACACCTCGTCCCCGCGGGCCACGTTGGACTGGAACCAGTCATAGACCGGCGTTGCGGCTTCTTTGAACGCTGCTTTCTGGTCAGGTGTCGGCACATAGAGATCCCCGCCACCGGCGACGAAATCTTCATAAGCCTGGATCGACTTGCGCTTGGGCGAGGCAAAGGTGGCCTGCTGCAGAGCATAGAAGCCATCGACCACCACGCGGCGCATGTCCTCGGGCATCTCCTGGAACTTGGCGTTATTCATCCACCACAACGCACCCATGTAGGCGTGGCCGTCCAGCGTGACGTATTGCAGACCGGCATCGGGGAATTTCATCCCCATGATGTCGGTGATCCCGTTCTTGGACCCTTCAACCACACCGGTCTGGAAGCTGGTGAACAGTTCAGGCCACGGGATCGGGGTGGGCGATGCACCCAGTGCCTTGACCAGCTCTTGCGGCAGGTCAGCGACCACGGTGCGGATTTTCAGACCTTCCATATCCGCAGGTTCGGCGATGCGACGCTGGGTGTTGGCAAAGTTGCGCCAGCCGCCGGTGTTGCCAATGGTCATCAGACGGATCGCGCCGCCAGAATCCTCAAGCGCCATGTCGCGGACCTTGCGGGTGAAATCGCCGGACAAGACATGCTCGGCCACGCGGTCATCGGCCATCAGATAGGGCAGGTCCAGAACCTGCACGTAGGGGAAGATGCCCGACGCGCCGCCCGAGGTCGAAATATAAATGTCGATCGTGCCATCAGCCACGCCTTGCAGGCACTCGGCCCCGTTCGAGCACAGCTGCGTCCCGATGAACAGTTCCACCTCGATGGCGCCGTTCGAGGCAGCCTCGACGTAGTTCTTGAAGACGATCAGACCATCATAGTCTTCGTCGTTTTCGTTCGAGTTGGCTGTCGCGCGCAGGGTATAATCTGCGGCGGTGGCGGCAAGTGCGGATGCAGCCACCAGCGAGGTGGCCACCGCAGCGGTTTTGATGAAGTCTCTGAGCATTCGTTTCCTCCCTGTGATACTCAGTTCAGTTTGCAAATCCCGTTATCCTCGGGATCGTCATGGATAGTGCGGGGACATAGGTGATCAGGAAGATCACTATGATTTCGACAGCCAGAAACGGCAGGATCGCCTTGGCAATGGTTTCGACCTTTTCGCGCGATACGGCGGCGGCCACGAACAGCACCAGCCCCATGGGCGGAGTGGCCAGACCGACGGTCAGGTTAACGCTCATGATAATAGCAAAGTGGATCGGGTCCACGCCGAGGCTGGTAAAGATCGGGCCAAGGATGGGACCAAGAATGATGATTGCCGGGCCTGCGTCCAGAAACATGCCCACGACAAACAGCAACAGGTTGATCAGGAACAGCAGGATCAGCGGGTTTTCTGACAGGCCAAGGATCAGTGCCGCCAATTGTTCAGGCGCATGGCTAAGGCTGACAACGGTCTTGAATGCCATCGCCGCGCCCACCAGCAGCAAAACCACGGCCGAGGTCAGGCCCGCGTTGCTGAGGATCTCGGGCACTTCTTTCAGGGTCAGTGTGCGCAGGACGAAGAAGCCGATGATGAAGGCGTACCCCACAGCAACCGCAGCAGCCTCGGTCGGAGTAAAGATGCCGCCGAGAATCCCGCCCAGAATGATGACAGGGGTCAGCAGCGGGAAGAACGCTTTGAGGCTGGCCTGACGACGCTCGCCCCATGTGTATTTGCGGCTGGCGACGGGGAAGTCGTATTTGTCGGCCATCACCTTAATCATCAGCATCAGGCCAACGCCCACCATTACACCCGGCACAATACCCGCAAGGAACAGGGCGGCCACGCTTTCACCCATCACATAGGCATAGATGATCATGATGCCCGAGGGCGGAATGATTGGCCCGATCACCGAGCTGGCCGCCGTAATCGCAGCGGCAAAGCGGCGGGTATAGCCCTGTTTCTCCATCGCCGGGATCAGCATAGACCCCAGTGCCGAGGTATCTGCGACCGCCGAGCCCGATAGTCCGGCAAACAGGATCGAACTCAGGACATTCACGTGGGCCAGACCGCCGCGCAGGTGCCCCATCAGGGCCTGCGAGAACTCGACCAGACGAATGGTGATGCCGCCACGGTTCATCAACTCTCCGGCCAGCATGAAGAAGGGAATGGCCATCAACGGGAAGCTGTCCATGCCGTTGTAGACGTTCCGGTACAACAGAGTGATGTCGGCGGTCTGACCGTTCAGCCACAGCAGAATGCCGGGCGCGGCCAAAAGCGCGAAAAAGACCGGCAGGCCGATCATCAGGAAAATCAGGAAGGTGGGCAGAAACCAGATCAGCATCTATTCAGCCCCCACCGGTGCATCTGCGATTTCGGGCAGCAAGTCCCCGCCGCCCATCATCTTGACGATCGACCGCAGGATAAGCTCGATATTGACGACTAGCAGAAGGATGACCCCCACCAGCAACGATGCCATCATCCAGCTGCGCGGGACGCGGTACCACTCGTCAAACCCCAGCGAGGTCGGAATATAGAGCGCCGCCGTGGCGAAGCGGCCGCCAAAACCCGTGACCTCGGACCAGCCGATATTCACGGCGACGGCCAACACTGCCAGCGAGACGAAAAGCAGAAACAGCATCAACACCTGCCCCAGCACGCGCGGCAGCATCATGGGCAGCATATCAATAGCCACAAACCCGCCGCGCCGGAACGCGGTGGGGGCCATCAGCCCGGTCATCCACAACATGCAGAAGCGCGCGGCCTCATCTGGCCAGGGTAGGGCGTTGCCTAAAACGTATCGGAAGAACACCTGAATCAGGATTGCGATCACCATCAATGCAATCGCAACGACACCAACCGCGCGGCCCAAACGCAGCACGGTTTCGTTCACGAATGCAATCGGCGCAAGCGCCGTTGCCAGTCCGCCCATGCGGATCCTCCCTTGTTCAGCCGCAGGTTTGTCCCGCGGTCGTCAAATCACGCCTAGTGCTGCGCGAATTGGCCGAGTTGCCCGGCGTAAAAGGTCAGCGCGTCTCCGTCCGCCATGCTGACTTTCAGGACTTTGCCCACCACGATCACGTGATCGCCTGCATCGTGATAGGCGTGCTGTTCGCACTCAAACCGCGCCAGACAATCCGGCAGCAGAGGTGTTCCGTTCCCGCAGCGGTCGTGGTCGATATCCCGCAGGGCGAACGCGTCTTTCGAGCAGCCAAAACACAGATCGGCCTGTTCCGACGATAGCACGTGCACGCTGAAATGGCGCGCCTTGTGGAAATAGGGGAACCGGCGCGAATTGCGGTCGCCTGCCCACATCACCAACGGGGGGTCCAGCGACAGCGATGAAAAGCTGTTGGCGGTGATGCAGACCGGGCCATCGTCGCTGTCACAGGTGACGATGGTCACGCCGGTCGCAAACTTGCCAAAAGCGTCCCGCAAGGTGCGGGTGTCATCTTTATGCGGGACGAATGTGTGAGTGATGTCCTTTGAGATTGCGTTCATCATGGTACCTCATGCCCCAGCGCCGCCTCGTACAGGCGGAACCAGCTTTCGCGATCCAGATTTACTTTCAATGCGTCCGAGATGCTTTTGATCCGGTCCAGATTGTTCGTGCCCAGAACCGGAAGAATTCCTGCTGGGTGCGCCAATAGGAAAGCGATGGCGACTGCCGCGCGATCCACGCCGAATTCGGCAGCTATCTCATCTGCAACTATGCCGACCGGAGGGTTTCCGGCCATCAGCAACCCACCCCCCAGCGGAGACCACGCCATAACGTGCTGGCCGTGCTGCTGATGAAAGGCAAGATCGCCATTGGTGAAAGGGTCGATCTGACCCAGAGACAGCTCGATCTGGTTGGTGACCAGCGGCGTCTTCATCGCCGATTGCAGCAGGTTCCAGTCCCAGGGACGGAAGTTCGACACGCCGACAGCGCGCACCTTGCCGCTGGCGACCACCTCATCCAGTGCGGCGCCGGTTTCATGGTGGTCCATGAACGGATCAGGACGGTGGATCAGCAACAGGTCAATATGGTCGATGGCCATCTCGGTCAGAGAAGTATCGACCGATTTCAGGATATGCGCGCGCGAAGTGTCGTAGTACTTGACCTTCGCGTCCGAATACCGTCCGCAGGGCGCGACGATATCGCATTTGGTGACGATCTCCATCTTTGACCGCAGGGTCGGATTGGCGCGCAGGGCGGCACCCAGAATGCCTTCGGCCGTGTAGTCGCCGTAGATATCCGCCTGATCGAAACTGGTGATCCCCTGATCCAGACAGGCTTGTATCTTGGCCTCGACATGCGCGGCCGAGGTGTCATCGTCATCCCCGATGCGCCACATACCATATACAATGCGGCTCAGTTCCAGCGTGTCGGATAGTTTCACACGTTGCATCAGCGACGAACTCCATTGCCCAGCGGGGTGGCCGGGGTCTTTGCAGGCACGCGCCCGTATTCTTCGGGCAGCGAGCAGGTTTTCAGATTGGGCAGGACGCGGGCCCCGAAATGCTTGGCCTCATCCATGTGCGGATAGCCTGAGAAGATGAAAGCGCGGATGCCCATCTTCTGGTATTCTTCGATCTTGGACATCACCTGATCGGTCGACCCGACCAAAGCCGCGCCGCAGCCGGATCGCGCGCGCCCAACGCCGGTCCACAGGCCCGGTTCGACATAGCCATACTCATCCGCCAGATCGCGGTTCTTGGCCTGATGCGCCACGCCCAGTGAGGTCGAATCCAGCGCCCGCTCCCGGATCGCACGGCCATATTCGTCATCCAGCTTCGAAACGATGTAGTCCGCATATTCCTGCGCTTCGGCCTCGGTATCGCGGACGATCATGTGAACGCGCAGACCGTAATCCAGCGTGCGGTTGTAGTTTTCAGCCACCGCGTGAACGGCCTTCATCCGCTCGGCCAGTTGATCCTTGGTTTCGGGCCACATCAGGTAGACATC
Organism: Ruegeria sp. YTSC325; assembly: GCF_059609525.1. NCBI lineage: Bacteria > Pseudomonadati > Pseudomonadota > Alphaproteobacteria > Rhodobacterales > Roseobacteraceae > Ruegeria > Ruegeria sp. YTSC325. The sequence goes on along the minus strand of NZ_JBXWLY010000006.1, from coordinate 201,889 downwards.
GCAATGCTCGCCGCAAAGATCGAGCGCAGAAGGGGAGTAGCCTCCGAAATACAGTAGCGGACCCCCAGTCTGATAGGGCTTGGCCGGGTCAGTGGTCAGGCCAGAGAAGTTATAGACCTCACCCGCATGGTTGATCTCATCCTGAGTCCAAGCTTGCTTGAGGATCTCGACCACCTCGCGGGACCGCTGATAGCGGAACGTGCTATCGTCTTTCTCGCCGGGGAAATCAGACGAGATGATGTTCACCGTCAGCCGCCCTTGCAGCATGTGATCCAGCGTTGCAATTGTACGCGCCAGCATGATCGGCTGCATCTCGCCACAGCGCACGGCGGCCAGCAAATTGATCTTGTCGGTGATCGGCGCGCAGCCAGCCACGAAACTCAGCGTGTCCTGACCGACCTGATAGGAAGACGGGCACAGGATGTTGCGGAACCCTTGCGCCTCGGCCTCGCGGACGATGCCGGAACAATGCTCCCAACTCGATCGCAGGTCACCATCCGGGACACCCAGAAACTGATAATCGTCTGAGCACAGCGCGGCGAACCACGAAACCTCGGCCGCATCCAGATCGGGGGATGTGATGGGGACGATGGTCATTTGATTCGTTCTCCGTGCATCTTTTGACTTTCCTCTTGCGTAGCAATCACTTTGATGTAGATCAATAGTGTATCAATTTTTTCCACGACTCGGTGAAGCACCTCGAAAATGACTGCCAACAGCCGCAACCCCAACGCGCTGCCGATCTATGTGCAGATCGCCGAGCTTCTGATCCGCGACATTGCCGCGGGTCGGCTGATCGACGGTGAACGTTTGCCACCCGAACGAGACATGGCTGCGAACCTCAATGTCTCGGTCGGGACGCTGCGAAAATCGCTGGCGGAGCTTGAGAAAAAAGGGATGTTGGAGCGTATCCAAGGCTCGGGCAATTACATCCGCGAGACCGGGACGCAGAACAGCGTTTATGCGATGTTCCGGCTGGAACTACCCGAAGGCGGGGGCCTGCCGCGCGCAGATATCCTGTCGGTGGATCATCTGGAAAAGCCCTCCGATCTGCCGGAATTCGGTACATCGCCCAAGGCGTCGCGAGTGCGCCGGATGCGCTATTTGAATGACACAATCATCGCAGTCGAGGAAATCTGGCTGGATGATTCCGCCGGAAAGGTCGATCAGGCGCTGCTGTCGGATTCGCTTTATCGCTATTACCAGCAGCAGCTTGGGTTCTGGATCACGCGGGCCGAGGATCGGGTTTCGGTCCGTGCGCTGCCCCATTGGACGCCTGAGACCTTCACCAAACCCGCTGGCGAAACGGCCGGTTATATTGAGCGGTTCAGCTGGTCCGAGGGGCCAGAACCGGTCGAGTTTTCAAAAACGTGGTTCGACCCGGATCGGGCCACCTATGTCCAACGTCTGAAATAAAAGGAAAAACGCATGACCCGGACCATCCATTACGGGCTGATCGGTTGCGGTATGATGGGGCAGGAACACCTGCATAATATCGCGTTGCTGGAAGGTACGCGCGTCTCGGCGATTTTCGAACCCGATGCCGCGATGGCCAAGGCAGCGCAGACGATTGTACCGGATGCGCAGATGGTGGGTTCGGTCGAAGATCTGCTGGCCGTGGATGATCTGGACTGCATCGTGATTGCCAGCCCCAACCATCTGCACGTGGACCAGATCGAGCAGATCGCGCGGGTGCGACCTTTGCCTTTGCTGGTCGAGAAACCTCTGTTCACCGACCCGGCAGATGCGGCGCGGCTTGACGCCATCCAGCGTGACTACCCTCATCCGATCTGGGTGGCGATGGAGTATCGCTATATGCCGCCCATCGCAGCCTTGATTGAGGGGGCGCAGGTGACCGGCGGTGTCAAAATGCTGACCATCAAGGAGCACCGCTTTCCCTTCCTGGAAAAGGTCGGCAACTGGAACCGCTTCAACCGCAATACGGGCGGTACCTTTGTCGAAAAATGCTGTCACTTCTTCGACCTCATGCGCCTGATCCTGCAATCGGACCCTGTGCGCGTGACAGCCAGCGGGGGGCAGGCTGTCAATCATTTGGACGAGGCGTATAACGGCGAAACCCCCGACATTCTGGACCACGGTTATGTCATGGTCGATTTCGCCTCGGGTGCGCGAGCAATGCTGGAGCTGTGTATGTTCGCGGAAGGTGCGCGGTATCAGGAGGAGATCTCGGCCGTCGGGTCGGACGCGAAGATCGAGGCGCTGGTGCCCGGACCGGGCCGTTTCTGGCCCGAGCATCTTGGTGATGCGCCGGTGCCGCAACTGATCGTTAGCCCACGTGCGCCTAAGGGACCGGTCGCCGAGGACATCCCCGTTGATCCAACGCTATTGGCCGCGGGTGACCATAACGGGTCTACTTTCTATCAGCATCAAGGATTCCTAGCCGTCCTGCGTGGTGATAAACCCGCCCCCGAGGTGACTCTGCAGGACGGGATGTGGGCTGTGCGCATGGGTCTGGCCGCGCAAAAGGCGCTGGAGACCGGAGAGGCGGTTTGGTTCTAGAACTACTGAGCGGCCTCTTTCTGATGTGCCGACGCCAACAGTGTCGCCAGTTCCGGGCGGCATGAGCCGCAATTGGTTCCGGCCTGCAACGCCTCACCAATGGCTTCGACGCTCATCAGCCCTTTGGTCTCAATAGCGGTCAGGATGGTGTTCACGCCTACGTCGAAACAGGAACACAGGACCGGACCGGGATCGGGCCGGTCGGCCGGCGCGCGGCCTGACAGCAGGTCGGGCACCTGTGGCAGAGTCGCAAGATAGTCGCGCATCACCGCCACGGGCTCGGGCGAAATGAACAGTGCAGCGACCAGTTGTCCGTGTTCGTGAAACGCCAGTCGCGCCATGCCGCGCGCCGGGTCCTCAACTATGGTTGTCTGCGCCTCGGGCAATCCGAAAAGATCACGCGCGGCGGTTTGCCAGTCATTTATTGTGCCTATCCCGGCCAGTTCAGCGCGATAGCCGAGTTTTGTGGGGGTCTGCGCCCAATACTCGCAAACCGGTTTCATTTCGCGATGTGACACCGCAAACCCGTACCATTTGGCGTCAAAGCGGGTGACGTTCACCACGGAGGCTTTGCTTTCGGGCTGCCCGGATACAGGGTCGGTCGCCGCCGCGACCACGGCGTCGATCCGGGCTGAAGGGGCGGTTTCTCCGGTCCAGTGTATAGGCGCAAAGACCTGTCCTTGTGTGACATCGCTGGTAATCCGGGCCCGCAGGACGGATGTTCCATGCGGGCTTGCGACCCGCACCAGATCGGCGGGGTTTATCCCCGTGGCGCGCGCATCACCGGGGTGAATGTCCAGAAACGGCTCGGGCAGGTGGGCCGACAGCCGCGCCGACAGACCGGTGCGGGTCATCGTGTGCCATTGGTCGCGCAGCCGACCGGTGTTCAGCCAGAACGGATAGCGCGGTTCTGTTTTGGCTGCAGGCGCGCGCCATGTAACTGGTAAAAGCCGCGCCTTGCCGTCGGGGTGATAGAATTGCCCATCCGCAAAGAACCGCCCGCCCTGCCGTGTGGCGGTGACAGGCCAGCGCGTCGGCTGAAGAGCGTCATAGCCCGCCGCGTCCAGATCGCGGAGGCCCGAGATATCGAAATCACGCCCAAACTTGGCGGCCACTCCGGACAGGGTTGCGTATTCTCGGAAAATCTCTCCGGGCGTTTGATAATCAAAGGCCGAGGCCCACCCCATCAGCCGTCCGACCTCGGCCAGAATGTCCCAATCCGCGCGCGCTTGTCCCGGTGCGGGCAGGACCGAACGTTGTCGGCTGATCGTGCGGTCGGAATTGGTGACTGTGCCGTCTTTTTCGGCCCACGCGGCCGCAGGCAGCAGCACGTCGGCCAGCCGCGCCGTATCGGTGCGGGCCGTTATGTCTGAGACCACAGTGAACGGGCAGGCCGCGATGGCATCGCGCACCGCGTCGGCCTCGGGCATTGAAACCACGGGGTTCGTGTGGATCACCCACAGTGCCTTGACGCGCCCGTCGCCCACGGCGCGGAACAGGTCCACGGCCTTGAGGCCCGGGGCCTCGGGCATGGTCGGGGCCGACCAGAAATCGCGCACGGCGGCGCGGTGATCGGCGTTTTCGATATCCAAATGACAGGCGAGCATATTGGCCAGACCGCCGACCTCGCGCCCACCCATCGCGTTGGGCTGACCGGTGACCGACAGAGGCCCGCAGCCGGGCTTGCCGATCCGCCCCGTGGCCAGATGGCAGTTCAGGATCGCGTTGACCTTGTCGCTGCCCGAACTGGATTGGTTCACGCCCTGACTGAAGATCGTCACGACCTTTTCGGTGCCCATCCACATCTGGCAGAACTGCGCGATATCGTCGGGGTTGAGCCTGGTGACCGACACATCGTCGGCCAGCGCACTGCCCAGCGCCTCATGAATACCGGTGGTGTGGGTCAGGGAATCCGCATCCACCAAACCGGCAGTGTCGATTTGTGACAGCAGATGGTTGAACAGTGCGACATCACTGCCCGCGGCCAGTGGCAGGTGCAGATCGGCGCTGTCACAGGACGCCGTGCGGCGCGGATCGACAACGATGATCTTGGTCCCGCGCGCCTGCCGGGCTGCCATCAGGCGTTGATACAGAACCGGGTGGCACCACGCCAGATTGGATCCGACCAGCACGACCAGATCGGCCTCGTCCAGATCCTCATAAGTGCCGGGCACAGTGTCGGTGCCAAAAGCGCGTTTGTGGCCCGCAACGGTTGAGGCCATGCACAGCCGCGAATTCGTGTCGATATTGGCCGAGCCAATGAAACCTTTCATCAGCTTGTTGGCGACATAGTAGTCCTCGGTCAGCAACTGGCCCGATACATAGAAAGCCAGTGAATCCGGCCCGTGTTCGGCGATGGTCTCGCGGAACCGGTCCGCGACCAGTTGCAGCGCGTGGTCCCAGCCAGTCTCTTTGCCCGCTACCAAGGGTGCTAGCAGTCGCTGCGACAGGCGCACCGTTTCGGCCAAAGCCGAGCCTTTGGAACACAGCCGCCCTTGATTGGCCGGGTGATCCGGGTCGCCGGTGACGGTCAGGCCACCCGCGCCATCCGGTTGCAGCAGAACCCCGCAGCCCACCCCACAATAAGGGCAGGTCGAGCGTGTGGCGCAGGCACTCAGGTCTTTCACGCGGCGCTCCTTTGCCCCAATGAGGTGCTGTCGAGCAGAATGCGCTCTCCGTCCAGCTGCACCGGGTAGGTGGCGATCTGGCCTTCATCCGCGCCTTGTGCCTGACCCGAGTTCAGGTCGAAAACCCAGTTGTGCAGCGGGCAGGTGACGGACTGGCCATGCACGATGCCCTCAGATAGCGGACCGCCCTTGTGGGGGCAGGTGTCCGAGGCGGCAAAGACCTCATCTTTGGCAGTGCGGAACAGGGCGATGCAGCCCACGGGCGTTTTCACCACGCGCGCGCCGCGCAGGGGGATGTCGCCGATATGTCCGATGTCGATCCAGCTCATTCTGCGGCCTCCAATGTCAGATCGGCCATGGGCGCAAAGCGCGGGGCCTCTTTGGCCTGCTCGGCCCATGGGTCTTTGCGATAGATGGATTGGCTGAGTTCAAACCGCTCAACCAATGCGCGGCGGTTTTCGAGGTCATCCACCACGGTTTCCTTGATCCAGTCGAGACCGACCTTCGCCATCCATTTATACAAACGGTCCAGATACTTGCCGCCCTCGCGATAGGCTTGGGTGACGGCCATCACGACCTCAATCGCCTCATCCTCGGTCGGAACCTGCACCAGCAGTTCGGTTTCCTTAACGTCCATGCCCGCCGCGCCGCCGATGCTGATCTGGAAGCCCGAGTCCACACAGACCACACCGATATCCTTGCAGGTCGCCTCGGCGCAGTTGCGCGGGCAGCCCGAGACCGCCAGCTTCAGCTTGTGCGGCGTCCACGAACCCCACAGGATTTTCTCAAGCTTCACGCCGAGGCCCGTGCTGTCTTGCGTGCCGAACCGGCAGTGATCGGTGCCGACACAGGTTTTCACCGTACGCAGACCCTTGGAATAGGCGTGACCTGAGACCAGCCCGGCCTTGTTCAGATCGGACCAGATATAGGGCAGGTCGGACCCTTTCACGCCCAGCAGGTCGATACGCTGACCACCGGTGACTTTGACAGTGGGCACATCGTATTTCTCGGCGGCATCGGCGATGGCGCGCAGTTCCGCCGGGTTGGTGATGCCGCCCCACATTCGGGGCACAACGCTGAAAGTGCCGTCTTTCTGGATGTTGGCGTGTTTGCGTTCGTTGACGAAGCGGCTTTGCGGGTCGTCCTGATATTCCACCGGCCAGTCGGCCAGCAGGTAGTAATTCACCGCCGGGCGGCAGACATGACAGCCGTTGAGCGTCTTCCAGCCCAGCTCCTGCCAGACGGCCTCCTGGCTTTTCAGCTCTTGCGATTTGATCAGGCGACGGACGTCTTCGTGGGTCAGGTCACAGCAGCCGCAGATGGGCTGTGCAGTGGGCATCTGGAAGTCATCGCCCAGTGTGACCTGCAGCAGTTGCTCGACCAGTCCGGTGCATGTTCCGCAGGAGGCGCTAGCCTTGGTGGTCGCGCGGATGGCGCCCAGATCGGTTGCGCCGCCTTCGATAGCGGTGGTGATGTCGGATTTGCAAACGCCGTTGCAGCCACAGATTTCCGCCTCAGGCGGCAATGCTGCAACGGCTGAGAGAGGGTCCGCAGAGCCGCCCCCCTGATAGGCCGGGCCGAAGATCAGCGTCTCACGCATCTCGGACACGTCCTCACCATCGCGGATCAGGCCGAAGAACCAGTTGCTGTCGGCGGTGTCGCCATACATGACCGCGCCAACCAGCGTGTCGCCTTCTAGCACCAGCCGTTTGTAAACGCCGCGAGCAGGGTCGCGGAAGACGATGTCCTCGCGGGTCTCGCTCTCGGCAAAGTCCCCTGCACTGAACAGGTCGCAGCCGGTGACCTTCAGCTTGGTCGAGAGCGAACGTTGTTTGAACGCCGCATCCTCGCCCAGCAGGGTCTGCGCCAGCACTTTGGCCTGATCGTACAGCGGCGCGACAAGGCCAAAGACCTCGCCCTGATGCTCGACGCATTCGCCCACGGCATAGATATCGGCGTCCGAGGTGATCATCTGGTCATCCACATGGATACCCCGACCCACGGCAAGGCCCGTTTCCTGCGCCAGCGCGGTGTTGGGTCGGATGCCCACAGCCATCACCAACAGGTCGCAGGGCAATTCCGTGCCGTCCTCCAACAACAGCGCCCGGGCCTTGCCATCCTTGCCCGCGATTTCGGTCGATTTGGCATTCAGCAGAACGGTGATGCCTTTTTCTTCCAGCGATTTCTTGAGCAGATACCCTGCAGCAGGGTCCAGCTGACGTTCCATCAAGTGGCCCATGATATGCACGACGGTCACATCAGCTCCGCGCGCGGCCATGCCTGCGGCGGCCTCAAGCCCCAGCAAACCGCCGCCGATCACGACGACCTTGTTGCCCGCGCCCATGCCCATCATCTGTTCTGTGTCTTCCAGATCGCGATAGGCGATGACGCCGTCCAGATCATGCCCCGGCATCGGGATCATGAAAGGGTTCGATCCGGTGCCGAAGATCAGCTTGTCGTAAGGCACATGGCCGTACTCGCCTTCGACCACCTTCAGATCACGGTCAATTTTGACCACTTTCTCGCCGAATCGACAGGCGATGCCGCGCTCCGCGTACCAAGTGTCGTCATGGGTGACGATCTCTTCATAGGTCTGATCGCCTGCCAGAACCGGGCTCAGCATGATGCGGTTGTAGTTCCCGCGTGGTTCGGCGTTGAACAGGGTGATGTCGAACGCATCGGGGGCAGCGTCGGTCAGGTGCTCCAGCACCCGGCCCGAGGCCATGCCGGCTCCGATGACAACCAGTTTCTGTTTCATGTCATTCACTCCGCAGCGATGGCTTTGGGGGTAGGGGATTTGGGCTTGGGTTTGGCTCCGTGCTCATATTCCTCGAGGAAATCCAAAACCTCTTGCCGGTATTCGTAGTAATCAGGATGGGCCAGCAGCGCCTTGCGGGTGCGCGGGCGCGGCAGGTCGACATTGGTGATCTTGCCGATGGTGGCCTGCGGGCCGTTTGTCATCATCACCACGCGATCGGCCAGCAGGATCGCCTCGTCCACGTCGTGAGTCACACAGATCGTGGTGACTTTGGTCCGCGACCAGACCTCCATCAGAACCTCCTGCAGCTCCCACCGGGTGAGGCTGTCGAGCATCCCGAAGGGCTCATCCAGCAGCAGCAGTTTCGGCGACAGGGCAAAGGCGCGGGCGATGCCAACACGCTGGCGCATCCCGTTCGACATGTCGGCGGCGGATTTGTCCATCGCGTCGGCCAAACCGACCCGTTCGAGGTAATATTCCACCACATCCTGCCGCTCGGCCTGGCTGGCGCGCGGATACACGCGGTCCACACCGACCGAGACGTTTTCTTTGGCGGTCAGCCATGGGAACAGCGAAGGCGACTGGAACACCACGGCGCGTTCGGGATCGGCGCCTTCAACGTGGCGGCCATCCAGCTTGATCGCACCCTTGGAGATTTCGTTCAGACCAGCGGCCATGGTCAGCACCGTGGACTTGCCACAGCCCGAGTGACCAATCAGCGAGATGAACTCGCCTCGGTTGAGTTTCAGGTTGAAATCCTCGACCACGGTCAGCGGACCCTTGGGGGTGGGGTAGACCTTGTGCAACTGGCTGAAATCCAGATAGCGATCTTCGATCAGACCCGACTGCGCCTCTTTCACCGCTGCCGGTACACCGTGGATCGGGGTGACGTCGGGCAGGGTCTTGGTGCCTTCGACCTTGGCCTCGATGCCCACATCCATCAGGTATTTCGTGACCTCGCCACGCAGCGCCTTGAACGTCTCATCATGGTTCATGGCGGACCGGTCGCGGGGGCGGGGGATCGAGACCTTGAACTCGGTCCCCAACGTGCCATCGGGGTTCAGCGGCATAATGCGGTCGGCCAGCAGGATCGCTTCGTCCACGTCATTGGTGATCAGGACACAGGTCTTGCGGTCGGCCTCCCAGATCTTTTCGATCTCTTCCGCCAGATTGCCACGGGTCAATGCATCCAGCGCCGACAAGGGCTCGTCCAGCAGCAGAACCTCGGGGTCCATCGCCAGCGCGCGGGCCACGTTCACCCGCTGCCGCATCCCACCCGACAGCTCGGCAGGGCGGCGACCAGCGGCGTGGCTAAGGCCGACCATGCGGATGTAGTGGGCAACCTTTTCCTCTTTCTCAGCCTTGGGCATCTTGGGAAAGACCGCGTCCACGGCCAGCCGCACATTGCCCGTCACCGTCAGCCACGGCATCAGCGAGTAGTTCTGAAAGATCACCCCCCGTTCCGGCGCGGGGCCGGTGATGGCTTTGTCGCGAAAGGTTACGCTGCCCTTGGAGGGGAATTCGATCCCCGCCATCAGGTTGATCAGCGTGGTTTTACCGGTGCCAGAAAAGCCCAGCAGTACCACGAATTCACCTTCCTGAACCGAGAGGTTGATGTCTTTCAGCACATCCGTCGCAGCGGTGCCGGTGCCAAAAGATTTGCTGACATTCTTGAAGTCGATCACAGCCATTTGGGTCACCGGTTGTTCGAGAAGGTAAACAGCGACTGCAGCGCATACATCACGCGATCCAGCAGGAAGCCAATGATGCCGATGGTAAAGACGGCAACCATTATCTTGGCGAGTGAGCTGGACGAGCCGTTCTGGAACTCATCCCAGACAAACTTGCCCAGACCGGGGTTCTGCGCCAGCATTTCAGCCGCGATCAGAACCATCCAGCCAACGCCAAGCGACAGACGCAGGCCGGTGAAGATCAGCGGCAGGGCCGAGGGCAGCACCAGCTTGGTGATCTTGGTATAGGTGTTCATTTTCAGAACTTTGGAGACGTTCACCAAGTCTTTGTCGATCGACGCCACACCCAGCGAGGTGTTGATCAGCGTGGGCCACAGAGAACACAGCGTCACGGTGATGGCCGAGATCAGGAAGGATTTCGCGAACCAGCCGTCATTGGTGACGTAAACGGCCGACACGATCATAGTCACAATCGGCAACCAGGCCAGCGGCGAGACGGGTTTGAAAATCTGGATCAGCGGGTTCAGCGCCGCATTTGCGGTGGGTGACAGGCCCGCAGCGATACCCAGCGGCACAGCGACAATAGTGGCGATCAGGAACCCGAAGAACACGGTTTTGATCGAGGTCCAGATCTGGTTGTAATAACTCGGTGCGCCGGTATAGGCGACCTCTTTGACTTTTTCGGGCTGGCCCGCGTCGATGAACTTCTGGTTGCGCTTTTCAACCATGGCCTCGAACTTGGCCTTTTTGGCGGCCTTGGCCTGCGCGTCCTGATGCAGGCTAATGGCTTCGGACCAGACCTGCGCCGGACCAGGCACTGCGCCCAGCGAGGTTTGCACCTTGGGTGCCAACGTGCCCCAGAGAACCAGAAAGGCACAGATGGCCAGCAGAGGCACGACCAGCAGGCGCCAAATCTCGCCCATCTGGGCGCGCGGGTTGTCGCCTGCACCGGCCTTCAGGATGGGGGTGATCCAAGCCAAGCCCAGAACCTGAAACCATTTATCGGCGGCGTTGATCCGGGTGAACAGGCGGGCGCGTCGGGCCTCGCGTTCAGCATCAGCGGATAGCGTATCGTGGTCGATGGCTGTCATCTTGCGGTCTCCTGGCCCGGTCGTTCAGCGCCGGGCGGGGGTGGAATTCTGTGTGAATGGGGAAGCCCCCCAGCCACCAAGGGCCGGGAGGCAGGGGAGTTAACCCTGAACTTCGGTGCCGACGACGACCTGTTCGCCTTTCAGGCCGATCGGCAGGCTTTGCAGATAGGCGTTGGGCTGACGGGCGTCATAGGGAATGCCGTCGATGATATCCTCGGCGGGCGTGGGGGCCTTGTAGCCGTCGCTGTCCCAGGGGAAGTCGGCCTCATTCGCCAGGCCTTCGTCGACCAGCATTTTGGCGGCGTCCAGATAGATGTCTGGGCGGTAGACGGACTTGGCGACCTCGTCATACCAGGCATCGGTCTGCGGTTCGGCGATCTGGCCCCAGCGGCGCATCTGGGTCAGGTACCAGATGGCGTCCGAATAGAACGGGTAGGTCGCGTTATAGCGGAAGAAGACGTTGAAATCGGGCACTTCACGCTTGTCGCCTTTCTCGTACTCGAATGTACCGGTCATCGAATTCGCGATCACGTCATAGTCAGCACCCACATATTCCGGCTGGCTCAGCATCTCGACCGCGGCGGGGCGGTTGGCGTTGTCGTTTTCATCCAGCCACATCGCAGCGCGGATCAGAGCTTTGGTAACAGCGCGGGTGGTGTTGGGGTACTGCTCGGCGAACTCGGCATTTATGCCAAAGACCTTTTCGGGGTTGTTCTTCCACAGCTCATAATCGGTGATGACCGGCACGCCGATGCCTTTGAACACGGCCTGCTGGTTCCACGGTTCACCTACGCAATAGCCATAGATGGTGCCTGCTTCCAATGTGGCCGGCATTTGTGGCGGAGGCGTCACCGACAGGAACACATCCGCGCCGATCTGGCCGGTTACGTTTTCAGGGCTGTAATAGCCCGGATGCAGTCCGCCAGCGGCAAGCCAGTAGCGCAGTTCGTAATTGTGGGTCGAAACCGGGAAGACCATGCCCATGTTAAAGGGCTTGCCTTCGGACTTGTATTTCTCGACCACCGGGGCCAGAGCCTCGGCACTGATCGGGTGCTGCGGGCGACCGTCATCCATTTTCGGGATGTTGGGCTTCATCTCTTCCCAGACCTCGTTCGACACGGTGATGCCGTTGCCGTTCAGGTCCATCGAAAAGGGGGTGATGATATGCGCCTCGGTGCCGTACCCGATAGTTGCGGCCAGCGGCTGACCGGCCAGCATGTGCGCACCGTCCAGCTGTCCGTCGATCACGCCGTCCAGTAGCACTTTCCAGTTGGCCTGCGCTTCGAGCGTTACGAACAGGCCCTCATCCAGGAAGTACCCATTCTCATAGGCCACAGCCAGCGGGGCCATGTCGGTCAGTTTGATAAAGCCAAAGGTCAGTTCGTCCTTCTCCAGCTCCAGCGTTTCTGCCAACGCGGGGCTGATCAGGGCGGTGGTGGCGACAAGGCCTGCAAGCAATTTCTTCATGTGGGTCTGTCCCTTTCTTGGTCCCGGTCAACCGGGTTGGTGAAAAACAAAAAGCCGCTGCACGCTCTGGCCGGGAGGAGGTGACCAGAGAGTGAGCGGCTTTGCTCAGTCGTTCCCAAACTTTGGGAGGAATTCTTGCGACACACGCCTTTGTGTGCCGATGGGTCCAGAGTGGTAAATGCGCCGTTGCCGATCAAGCGATTTTGCTGCAACGCGGCGTTAAATGCTGCAATCGCGCGGTGTTGCGCTCGCGTCTGCCTAATTCTTAGGCGTCAGATATCCTGAGGATCAAAAATGCGCCCATCCAAGAACGCATCCCGCTTTAGCGACAGCTGCCCGTTATGGGAAGCAACGGGCGTGGTCTCACGAATCGCGCCTTCCAGCTTTTCCGACGCACCGGGCAGATCGGCCCCCAATCCTGCTAGTTGATTGCGGTAGATATCGCTGCGGAACACGCTGCCCGCTTGGGCTAGCGCCAGATGCGGGTCCAGACCGTATCGTTGCGCCAGACGGTGGGCGATCCACTTGGCCTGACTGCGCCATGGGAAATTTGCGGCCCCGTCGTGGAACTCGACAAATCCCGGCACCTCGCGCTGTTCGGCGTGGCCTGTGATGGTAAAGCGCCCCGAGAGCGCCCGGTCGATCAGTTCCGAAGGCAGGTTCAGATAGGTGTCTCGGGCAAGGATTTCAGCGGCGGCGGTGTGGCTGCCCGGTTGGCCCAGCCAACGCCCGGCGCGCCAGACGGCCCGCATCAGCTTGCCCAGCAGGTGCGGCTCGGTATCCGCCCAGTCGGTGCGCACGGCCAGCACCTTTTCCGGCGCAAAGGCCCAGATCGCCTGACCGGGCAGCAGTAACGCCCCCGCCTGCGATTCCACAGCGACCGAACCCCAGGGTTCACCCACACAGAACGCATCCACATCACCCTCGGCCAAGGCCTGCGCCATCAGCGGCGGCGGGATGGTGCGCACCTCGACCCCGATTTTGGACAGTTCGGTGGCCTCAAGCCAGCAATGCAGCAGTTCCACATGCAGCGAAAACGGGAAGGGCACGCCAAAGACCAATGGCCCATCCGCGACTGAGGCCAGCGCGGCGGCGGCCTTGAACGGATCGCGGAAGTCGAACTCATAGCCTGCGTCGCGCAGGCGGGTCTCCAGCGCGCGGCTAACGCCGATCACGTCGCCATTCACCGACAGGACCGAAACGGCTGACAAGGGCTGCGTCACCCCGCCCAGCCCCAAGGCCATGGCAACAGGGACCGGCGACAGCAGGTGCGCGGCATCCACCCGCCCAAAGGCCAGCATGTCGCGCACGGATGACCATGAGGGCGCAGCGATCAGGTCCAGTTCGACCCCTTCAGCGCGGGCCAGACCCATTTCATGCGCTACGATCAAAGGCGCGGCGTCCACCAGCGGAACATAGGCAACAGGCAGGGTAACAGCGTTCATGACAACAGCCCCGAGGCGGTGACAAGCGCCTCGGCCACGTCGGCGACGCGGCGGCCCTGATCCATCGCGGCCTTGCGCAGCAGGGCATAGGCCTCTTCTTCCTCAACCCCGCGCGCCTTCATCAGCAGACCCTTGGCGCGGTCGATCACCTTGCGTTCCTCCAGCGCACGTTTGGTTTCGGCCAGTTCGCGGCGCATCTGGCGCACGATCTGAAACCGCGCGATGGCGGCATCCAGCACGGGCTTCAGCCGATCCGGCTGCATCCCGTCAACCACATAAGCCGACAAGCCCGCCTCAATCGCGGTCGAGGCCAGATCTCCGGCTGCGCCCGAGACGAACATGGCCACGGGCCGTTCTAGAGGCCCGGATGCAAGCGTCAGTTCCTCAAGCATATCGCGGGTCGGGTTGTCGATGTCGATCAGCACCACATCCGGAATCAAGGCGGCAATCTTGCGCGCAAGGCTGGAGACATTGCCGATCACGTGCACATCATAGGCCCCGGACGCGTTGAGTGCGTCGACGATGGCAATCGCACGCTCGCGGTCTTCCTCTACTACGACAATGGTCAGGGTGTCTGGCATGGCACCTTTTCACCGGGTGGCTGCGCGATCTCAAGAGTTCGGTGGCTTTTCCGTCGGGACGCGAGACAGAGTGCCTAAAAAACAGTCAACCCCGCCGCGTGAATGTTCATGGCGCGCAAATCTTTTCGCCTATCGGAAACCTATGACCGTGTGCGGAGCGAAAAGTGATGTCGTTTTTCGGCATTCAAACGTCTTTTCTGCTTGCTGCACTGCCGAGGGGTTTCTAGGTGTGGCGGCGGGACACCCCTCCCCAACGAGGGGCGTGTATCTGGAAGGGTAATACACATGAGCATTGAACAACCGGCTACGCGGCCGGCGAATCCGCGTTTTTCCTCGGGCCCCTGCGCCAAACCCCCCACATTTGATCTGAACAAGTTGGCCGATGCCGCGCTGGGCCGGTCGCACCGTGCTGCCGTGGGCAAGGACAAGCTGAAAGCGGCCATCGAAGGCACGCGCGAGGTGCTGGGTATTCCGGCGGATTACAAAATCGGCATCGTTCCCGCATCGGACACCGGCGCGGTCGAGATGGCGCTGTGGTCGCTGCTGGGCGAACGCAACGTCGAGATGCTGGCGTGGGAAAGCTTTGGTGCCGGTTGGGTCACCGACGTGGTCAAGCAACTGAAAATCGACGCCGAGGTGAAAACGGCGGAGTACGGACAGATCGTCGATCTGGCCACGGTCGATTTCGTCAACGATGTGGTGTTTACGTGGAACGGCACGACCTCGGGCGTGCGAGTACCCAATGGCGACTGGATCGCGGATGACCGTCAGGGTCTGACGATCTGTGATGCAACCTCGGCTGCCTTTGCGATGGACCTGCCGTGGGACAAGCTGGATGTGACTACGTTTAGCTGGCAAAAGGTACTGGGTGGTGAAGCAGCGCATGGCATGCTGATCCTCAGCCCGCGTGCGGTGGAGCGACTGGAAAGCTACACCCCCGCATGGCCGCTGCCCAAGATTTTCCGCCTGACCAAAAGCGGCAAGCTGATTGATGGCATTTTCACCGGGGCCACGATCAACACGCCCTCGATGCTGGCGGTCGAGGATTACCTGTTCGCGCTGGACTGGGCGCGTTCGGTGGGTGGCTTGCAGGGCCTGATCGCCCGCGCCGATGCCAATGCCGGTGCGGTGCATGCGTTTTGTGACCAGAACGACTGGATCGCCAATCTGGCCGAGGATGTGGCGACGCAATCGAACACGTCCGTCTGCCTGAAATTCACCGATCCTCGCATTCAGGATGGCGCGACCTTTGCCAAGGCCGTGGCCAAACGGCTGGAAGCCGAGAATATTGCGCTGGACATAGGTGCCTATCGCGATGCCCCTGCGGGCCTGCGCATCTGGTGCGGCGGCACGGTTGAGACCGCGGATATTCAGGCCATGCTGCCCTGGCTGGCCTGGGCCTTTGAGGCCGAGATCGCTACGCAATCGGCAGCCGCCTGACAAGATTTTTCGACGAAAAATCTGGGCCCGCCTGTGGCCCGGACATCTCCCTATATTCAAGGACCAGAGAAATGGCCCCCAAAGTACTCGTATCTGACAAGCTCAGCGAAACCGCCGTGCAGATTTTCCGCGATCGCGGCATTGATGTGGATTTCATGCCCGATCTGGGCAAGGACAAAGACAAGCTGGCCGAGGTGATCGGTCAGTATGACGGCCTTGCCATCCGCTCGGCCACCAAGGTCACGCCGACCCTGTTGGAGAAAGCCGACAATCTTAAAGTGATCGGTCGCGCCGGGATTGGCACAGACAATGTCGACAAGGAAGCGGCCTCGAAAAAAGGCGTGATCGTGATGAACACGCCGTTCGGCAACATGATCACCACCGCCGAACACGCTATTGCGATGATGTTCGCCGTGGCGCGGCAAATCCCCGAAGCCAGCGCCTCGACCCACGCCGGCAAGTGGGAAAAGTCCAAATTCATGGGGATTGAGCTGACCAACAAGACCCTCGGTGTCATTGGTGCAGGCAACATTGGCGGCATCGTTTGTGAGCGCGCGCTGGGCCTGAAGATGAAGGTCGTCGCGTATGACCCGTTCCTGGGCGAAGAGAAAGCCGCAAAGATGGGCGTCGAAAAGGTCGAGCTGGACGAATTGCTGGCACGTGCCGATTTCATCACCCTGCACGTGCCGCTGACCGATCAGACGCGCAACATCCTGAGCCGCGAGAATCTGGCGAAAACCAAGCCGGGCGTGCGCATCGTCAACTGTGCCCGTGGTGGTCTGGTCGATGAAGACGCGCTGGCCGAGATGCTGCAATCGGGCCATGTGGCCGGTGCGGCCTTTGACGTGTTCAGCGAGGAACCGGCCAAGGAAAACGCTCTGTTCAACCTGCCCAACGTCGTCTGCACACCACATCTGGGTGCTGCCACGACCGAGGCGCAGGAAAACGTGGCGCTGCAGGTGGCCGAGCAGATCTCGAACTACCTACTGACCGGGGCTGTTGAGAACGCGCTGAACATGCCCAGCGTGACTGCTGAGGAAGCCAAAGTCATGGGGCCGTGGATCAAGCTGGCCGGTCATCTGGGCAGCTTCATCGGCCAGATGACCGATGAACCGATAAAAGCGATCAACATTCTTTATGATGGGGTCGCAGCCGAGATGAACCTTGCAGCGCTTAATTGTGCCGCCGTTGCGGGGATCATGAAAAAGGTCAATCCTGATGTGAACATGGTGTCTGCCCCCGTGATCGCGAAAGAGCGTGGTATCAATATCTCGACCACCAATCAGGACAAATCCGGCGCGTTCGAAGGCTATATCAAGGTCACTGTTGTTACTGATAAGCGGGAGCGTTCGATCGGTGGCACGGTGTTCAGCGATGGCAAGCCGCGTTTCATCCAGATTAAGGGCATCAATATCGACGCCGAGGTCGGGGCGCATATGCTCTATACCACCAACGAAGACGTGCCGGGCATCATCGGTGCGCTGGGTCAGACGATGGGCGAGAACGATGTCAATATCGCGAACTTTACCCTTGGTCGGTCTGAGGCCGGGGGCGAGGCGATCGCGCTGCTATATGTGGATGAACCCGTTCCGGTAGAGGCTCGAGCCAAACTGGCTGAGACAGGGCTGTTCACGCAAATCAAACCGCTAAAATTCGACGTCTCCTGACCGTCTGTGTTGAAATTCTGAGACAATCCCAGCCCGCGCCGTCCAAGGCGCGGGAATTTTCTTTGCCATGGGCGGTTTTCCCGTCACAAGCAAAGTGAATTTTGGACCCGAGGTTTTTTTATGACGTCCCCCATCTACGCCATTGGCGATATTCACGGTCAGCTTGAGATGCTGCAAACCGCCCTGCGCCGGATCGAACAGGATGGAGGTCCGGATGCGCGGGTCGTGTTTCTGGGCGATTACGTGGATCGCGGGCCGAGCAGTCGCGGCGTTCTTGACCTGTTGATCGAAGGTCAGCGTGCGGGGCGTAACTGGGTCATGGTCCGGGGCAATCACGACCGGATGATGGCGCGGTTCGTGCAGGATTGCGAGGTCGCGGACAGCCACTTGCCGGTCACGCTCGGTTGGTTGCATCCGCGTTTGGGCGGGCGCGAGACATTGGCCTCTTACGGTGTGGATGTCACCGACAATGACCGCATCATCCATGTCCATCAACGCGCGGTCGAGACTGTTCCACCGCAGCATCTGGATTTCCTCAATGCTCTGCCGAACTATCACCAAGAGGGCGAAATGCTGTTCGTTCACGCGGGTATCCGACCGAGCCTTCCGCTGGAGCAGCAATCCGAGAATGACCTGATCTGGATCCGCAACGAATTCCTGATCGAAGCCGCGCCGCATCCGTGGCTGATTGTCCATGGCCACACGCCTGTCGATCAGGCCGAGCATTGCGGCAACCGGGTCAATTTGGATGCGGGCGCAGGCTATGGCCGTCCCTTGGCCACGGCGGTGTTCGAGGGGCGTAAGTGCTGGCTTTTGACCCCAACCGGACGCGTGCCGCTTAGGTAAACAGCTCGGCGAAACGCTCGCGCAGGGCGTTTTTCTGCACCTTTCCCATCGTGTTACGCGGCAGCCCGTCCAGAACGATCAGCTTGCGAGGATGTTTGAAACGGGCCAGTTCGGCCTGCGCACGGGCCATGATCGCGTCCAGATCAAGAGTCGCGCCTGGTTCCGCCACCAGCAGGCCCACGGGGGTTTCGCCGAAATCCGGGTGCGGCACGCCGATCACGGCGCTTTCCAGAACACGGGGCTGGTCGTCCAGTAGCATCTCAAGTTCCTTGGGATAGATGTTGAACCCGCCCGAGATGATCAGATCTTTGCCGCGCCCGACGATATGGACATAGCCATCCTCGTCCACGCGCCCCAGATCGCCGGTGATGAAAAACCCATCCTCGCGCAGTTCGGCGGCGGTTTTCTCGGGCATTTGCCAATAGCCCTGAAACACGTTTGGGCCGCGCACTTCGATCATGCCGATCTCACCCAGCGGCAGGGTCTCGCCGCTGTCGGGGTCGGTCACTTTCAATTCGACATCGGGCAGGGGGAAACCGACAGTACCGGCGCGGCGCTCACCGTCATAGGGGTTTGAGGTGTTCATGTTGGTCTCGGTCATGCCGTATCGTTCAAGAATGCGGTGGCCGGTACGGGTTTCGAACCGTTCATGGGTTTCCGCCAGCAACGGGGCTGAGCCCGAGATGAACAGCCGCATATGCCGGGCCAGATCACCGGTGAACCGATCATCCCCCAACAGGCGGGTGTAGAAGGTCGGCACCCCCATCATTGACGTCGCCTGCGGCATCAGGCGCATCATGTCATCCAGATCGAACTTGGGCAGAAAGATCATCGACCCGCCCGAAGCCAGCACAACATTCGTCGCCACAAACAGCCCGTGCGTGTGGAAAGTCGGCAAGGCGTGCAGCAGCACATCATCTGCGCTGAACCGCCATTCCCGCACCAGCGTTTCCGCGTTCGACAGCAGGTTGGCCTGCGACAGCATCGCTCCCTTGGAGCGCCCGGTTGTCCCTGAGGTATACAGTAAGGCGGCCAGATCTTCCTCGGACCGGCGCACGGGTTCAAACGCGGGCAGCATCCCAAGCGCGCGTCGCATGAAACTGCCCGATCCATCGGCGTTCAGTGTTTCCAGCCGGGCGTTTTGGGCAGTGGCAATGGGGGCCAGACCCTTGGATTTCGCGTCATCGCAAACCACTAGCGCGGCTTCGCTGTTTTCGATGAAATATTGCAGCTCAGCCGTGGTGTAGCCGGTATTGAGAGGCAAAAAGATCAGTCCGGCCTGCGCGCAGGCGGCGTACAGCGCCAGCGCCTCGGGGGATTTTTCGACCTGAACAGCCACACGGTCGCCGGGCTCAAGCTCATACCCGATCAGCGCATTGGCCAGCCGGGCTGACATGTCCAGAAAATCGGCATGAGTCACAGTCTGACCGTTCGGAAGATGCAGGAACGGTGTGTCTTTGCCCGCGTGAATGCCGAACAAGCGATCGTAAAGCGGGTTGCTCATGACAGATGTTCCTTTCGCCAGATCAATTTCGTGGAAATCTGGCGCGGATCGGCAGGACGGTAAAGCCAATTCGTGACGAAATCAGAACTGCGTCGTCATGCGGTAGCCGGCCGCGAAATACATCTTGGCGAAAGTTACAGGCTGGCCTTCCAGCCAAGTGATGCGCTCACCGGTGAAAACGGGCTCGCCTTCAGGAACGTCCAGAAATCCGGCAACCATTGCGTCGGCACGGCTGGCCAGGAACGTCAGTTCGACATTTGTGAAAGGTACTGTCTGGATCAGCCATTCATTCGGTCCGATCTGCGAGAAATCCGCTTGCATCACTTGCGGAACGCTATCGACGACGATCCAACGGTCTTCGTATTGAAATGGCGTGTTGCCCGAAAAGTGCATGCACCTGACATGCATCACCGGTTGCCCCGTACGCAATGCCAGCCGGGCCGCCAGCCAGTCGGGCGCGTTTTCCCGAGCCGAAGAGACCAACGCATAGCGATAGGTCCCGCCAAGGGCCTCAACCTCGTCTCGGACCATCGGAATGGTAAATCTGGCTTGCCTCTGAGGGGCGCTCAGAACCCGTGTGCCTGCTTTGCGACGACGCTCAAGATATCCTTCGTCGGCCAGTTCGCGCAGGGCGCGGTTCACTGTGGTGCGGGTGCATGAAAACTCGGCGGCCAGATCCTGTTCGTTGGGCAGCAGAGAATCCGGCCCCCAATCCCCGGACCGAATACGAGACAGGACCGTTCTCTTGATGTCCTTGTAGCTGGTGGTCTCGGATGTCTGGGTCATGTGCGTCCTGCTTTCAGGGATTCGTTTTAGACGTCAGTCAGCAGCTCGGCAATCGCAGCGCGGTAGGTATCTACAATGCGGTCGCGTGCGACATGGCGGCCTTCGCGCACCATGTGCCGCCCGGCGGACCAAAGATCCGTGACCAACCCATCGGGGCCCGCAAAACACAGCCCGTCCAGTACCTGATCATCCGTCAGCGGCCATAAGGACGGATGGGAGCGATCGAAGGCCACAAGATCGGCCAACTTACCAATGGCTATCGAACCAGAATCCCGATCCAACGCCTGCGCTGCTCCGCTGGTGGCGCCTGTATAAAGCGCATGGCCCACGGACCCTTCTCCGCGAACCAGAACAGCGCGTTCGCGGTCGCGCAAGCGTTGCGAATACTCCAACGTTCGCAGTTCTGCGGGCAGTGAAATTCTGATGTTAGAGTCGGAACCAACACCAAACCGACCCCCTTCGTTGATAAAGGCGGAGCCGTTGAAAATACCGTCGCCAAGGTTCGCCTCGGTTATCGGACACAGCCCTGCTACAGCCCCGGATCGCGCCAGCATGCGGGTTTCGGCATCGGTCATGTGGGTGGCGTGGATCAGACACCATCTTTGGTCGACATCCATATTGTCCAACAGCCAAGCCACAGGGCGTTGGCCTAATGCGGCCTCGACATCGGTAACCTCTTGTACCTGTTCAGCGATGTGGATGTGGACCGGGCCAGTTGGGTCCAGTTGCATCAGCTGTTTCAGGTCACCGGGCGAGGTCGCCCTCAGCGAATGAGGCGCAACACCGATCCTGCTGTCTGCATGCGGCAGGATCGTGCGGCACTCTTCGGTCAGGTCACAATAGCGGTCCAAGCTGTTCCCAAATCGCAACTGCCCGCCCTCTAAAGCCTGTTGTTGTACGCCCCCGTAGGAATAAAGGACCGGCAGGTGTGTCAAGCCGATCCCGGTTTGATCCGCTGCGGCAAAGATTCGTTGGCTCAGTTCGGACAGCGTGTCATAGGGCTGCCCGCCGGGCTGGTGATGGACATAGTGGAACTCACCAACTGCGGCAAAGCCGGCCTCTTGCATCTCCACATACGTCAGCGCAGCTATGGCCTGGATTTGATCGGGCGTCAGCCTGTCGAGAAATCGATACATCAAGGTGCGCCAGGTCCAAAAGCTTTCACGCCCTGCCGCTCGGGTTTCGGTCATGCCGGCCATGGCGCGTTGAAACGCATGGCTATGCAGGTTTCCCGGCGCCGGCAGCAAAAGGTCGACGCAGGTATCCCCAAAGACTGCCGCGCTGGTTTCAAGTCCGGATATCCGGCGATTCCGAACGTGGACTCGTATGTTCTTAGCCCATCCCGTTCCCAACAAGGCTGTCTTCGCGTGGATCGTCATGGCATATCCAATTTGTATAGACTTTAAATTTTTATAAGTATACTTAAAAATAAACAACCACGGAAACCGAAAAGAGCTTCGATGATGACAAATATGGTCATTTTTGCGGGAAATGTCGCAACCATGGAGTGCGACCGGGAGCCCTACGGTTTGTGCGTGGACGCAGCGATCGCGATCGAGGGTGGTCGAATTGTCTGGGTCGGATCGAAAAAAGAGTTGCCTGAGCGATTCTCGGGTTGGGAGGCCACGGATTATGGTGAAAGGCTGGTGACCCCGGCCTTGATCGACGCGCATACGCATCTGGTGTTCGGGGGCAACAGGGCGGCTGAATTCGAGATGCGGTTGAACGGTGCATCGTATGAACAGATCGCACGCGCCGGAGGGGGCATTCTGTCGACCGTCAGCGCCACCCGCGCGGCATCCGAAGAGGCGCTGTTGTCCGACGCTTTGACCCGTGCTGATGCTTTGGTGTCTGAAGGTGTCAGCTGTGTCGAGGTGAAATCGGGATACGGGTTGGACGTAGAAACCGAACTGAAAATGCTTCGGGTTGCACAAAAAATAGAAAAACTGCGCCCGATGCGCGTGAAGACCACCTTTCTTGGCGCGCATGCTGTTCCGCCCGAGTACAAGTCCCGCCCCAAAGACTATTTGACCGAGGTTTGTATCCCGACCCTGCACGCAGCCCACGCCGAAGGGCTCGTGGATGCGGTTGACGGTTTCTGTGAGGGCATTGCCTTCACCCCCGCCCAGATGGCGCTTGTCTTTGATGAGGCGCAATCTCTTGGTCTGCCGGTTAAGCTGCATGCTGAACAACTGTCCAATCTTGGCGGGGCCAGATTAGCTGCCAGTTACGGAGCACTGTCGGCTGATCATGTGGAATATCTGGATGAGGACGGTGTCGCGGCCATGGCGGAGGCGGGCACGGTAGCCGTGCTTTTGCCGGGCGCGTTTTACACGCTACGCGAAACTCAGGTTCCGCCCGTGAACAGACTGCGAGACAAATCCGTGCCGATGGCATTGGCGACAGATTGCAATCCGGGGTCGTCTCCGCTGACGTCTTTGTTGCTGACGATGAATATGGGGTGCACCATGTTCCGCCTGACGCCCGAAGAGGCGCTGGCTGGTGTGACCCGGAATGCGGCGCGTGTGCTTGGCTTGCAGGACACGGGCGAAATCACTGTGGGCAAACGGGCGGATCTGGCTGTCTGGGATGTGCGGCACCCGGCTGAACTGGCGTATCGGATCGGGTTCAATCCCCTCCACCAGCGAATCTTCGGAGGGATGTGATGGCGCACCTCACCGTAACACCCGGAGGCGTAACCCTTTCGGAATTGGCCAAGATCTACTGGAATCAGCCATCTGTGCGACTGGACCCTGCCTGCGAAACTGCCGTGCAGCGCGCATCACAGCGCGTTCAGCACGCCGCCGAGGGCGACGTGGCCGTCTATGGCGTCAACACCGGGTTCGGGAAGCTGGCCAGCCACAAGATCGCCCCCAAGGATACTGCGGTTTTGCAGCGCAACCTGATCCTCAGCCATTGTTGCGGTGTTGGGCCGTCTGTCCCGCGCCGTACCGTTCGGCTTATGATGTCGCTGAAACTGCTGTCCTTCGGCCGCGGCGCGTCGGGCGTTCGATGGCAACTGATTGCGCTGTTGCAAGACATGCTGGCACACGATGTTATCCCGGTCGTTCCGGCGCAGGGGTCGGTCGGCGCGTCTGGTGATCTGGCACCATTGGCCCATATGGCGGCAGTCCTGATTGGCGAGGGTGAGGCCGACTGGAACGGCAAGATGATGCCGGGGCGTGACGCGTTGAAAGCGGCAGGGTTAGAACCTGTTGCGCTGGGCCCAAAAGAGGGGTTGGCCTTGATCAACGGCACTCAGTTTTCGACAGCCTACGCTTTGGCGGGCATGTTCGAAGCCTGGCAAGCGGCGCAAACTGCGCTCGTCATTTCGGCTTTGTCCACTGATGCGATCATGGGATCTACGGCCCCTTTGCGACCCGAAATCCACTCCCTGCGCGGACATCGCGGCCAGACCGAAGCCGCCAGCGCCATGCGCGCTGTGCTGGCCGGGTCAGAGATTCGCGAAAGTCATCGCGACGGAGACAGTCGTGTGCAGGATCCCTATTGCATCAGATGCCAGCCACAGGTCACGGGGGCGGCGATGGACGTCATACGTCAGGCCGCCGCGACTTTGGAAATCGAGGCAAATGCCGCCACTGACAACCCGTTGGTTCTTGAAGATGCGATAGTCTCGGGCGGGAATTTCCACGCTGAACCCGTTGGATTTGCCGCTGACATGATCGCGTTGGCGCTGTCCGAGATCGGCGCGATCGCGCAGCGCAGGATCGCCCTCATGGTGGACCCTGCGCTGAGCTTTGATCTGCCACCCTTCCTGACACCCGATCCGGGCTTGAACTCGGGCCTTATGATCGCCGAAGTCACCACTGCCGCATTGATGAGCGAGAACAAGCATCTTGCCAACCCATGCGTCACCGACAGCACGCCGACCTCTGCAAATCAGGAAGATCACGTTTCGATGGCTGCGCATGGGGCGCGGCGGTTGGGACGGATGGTCGAAAACCTGACCAACATCCTTGGGGTAGAATTGTTGTGCGCCGCGCAGGGCGTCGAGTTTCGCGCGCCGTTGGCGACCAGCGCCCCGCTGCAGCAAGTCATCAACCGACTACGCCGCGAGGTGCCTACATTGGATCAGGATCGCTATATGGCGCCAGACCTTGAGACAGCGAAAGCACTGGTAGCGCGCGGTGACATTCTGAAGGCGGCTGGCAACCCGATGCCAGAGTTGCGCTGATGCAGGTCGTTGGTGTCCAACAAGGTGACAGCCCGGTTGTGCTAGGCCAACCGCACGGCGGGACGTTTGTTCCGAACGAAATAGCTGGGCGATTGAACGCAGCAGGCGCTGTGCTGACAGATACGGATTGGCACATCAACAGGCTCTATGATGGGCTATTGCCGGCCGCGACCGTGGTGCAATCTCATATTCACCGCTATGTCGTTGATGCAAATCGCGATCCCGAAGGTGCCTCGCTTTATCCTGGGCAGAATACGACAACGCTCGTGCCCGAGACGGGTTTTGACGGTCAGCCGATCTGGCAAGCCGGTCAGGTGCCCTCAGCCGATGAGGTCCAGAAAAGGTGCAGCGCATATCACGCGCCGTACCACGTGGCGCTTGCAGCAGAGCTGGATCGCGTCAGGGCTAAACATGGCGTGGCGGTCTTGTTTGATTGCCATTCGATCCGCAGTCGCATTCCGTTCCTGTTTGACGGTGTTCTGCCAGACTTGAACATTGGAACAGACGGCGGAACGACCTGCGCGCCGGAAATCGAGGCTGTTGCGTACGAATTTGCGGATTCGTCGCCGTATAGCACCGTTTTGAACGGACGTTTTCGCGGCGGGTGGACCACTCGGCACTACGGTCGACCGAGCGAATGTGTACACGCCATTCAAATGGAAATTGCGCAGTCCGCGTACCTAACCGCCGAGCGCGCGCCGTGGCGCTATGACACTGCGAAGGCCGACCGTCTGCGCCCGTGGTTGCGCGATATTCTGGATGCCATCCAAGACACAGTATTGGAGCTTACGCCATGAACGATCCCCGTAAGAACACGCGAGATATCTATCCGCCGACTGGGCCAGAGCTGAACGCCAAAAGCTGGATGACCGAAGCGCCTTTGCGGATGCTGATGAACAACCTGCACCCGGACGTAGCCGAGAACCCGCATGAGTTGGTGGTTTATGGCGGGATTGGTCGCGCCGCACGTACATGGCAGGATTTCGACACTATTGTAGAGGGTTTGAAGGATCTGGAAGAGGACGAGACTCTGATTGTCCAGTCTGGCAAGCCCGTGGCCATCATCCGCACCCACAAGGATGCACCGCGCGTTCTGATCGCCAATTCCAACATCGTGCCGCATTGGGCCAACTGGGATCACTTCAACGAACTCGATAAGAAGGGCCTGATGATGTACGGCCAGATGACGGCCGGTTCGTGGATCTATATCGGCACGCAGGGCATCGTTCAGGGCACCTATGAGACCTTTGCTGAGGCCGGGCGTCAGCACTATGGCGGCGACCTGACCGGCAAATGGATTCTAACCGGCGGCTTGGGTGGTATGGGCGGTGCGCAGCCTCTGGCGGCCGTCTTTGCCGGGGTCTGCTGTCTGGCGGTGGAATGCAACCCCGACAGCATCGACTTCCGCCTGCGCACCAAATACCTGGATGAAAAGGCCGAGACGCTGGACGAAGCGCTTGAGATGATCGACCGCTGGACCACAGCCGGCGAGGCGAAGTCCGTAGGACTGCTGGGCAATGCCGCCGAGGTTTTCCCCGAGATCTACCGTCGCATGGCCGAGGGGGGCATGCGCCCCGATATCGTTACCGATCAGACCAGCGCCCATGACCCGATCAATGGATACCTGCCTATCGGCTGGTCCATGGCACAGTGGCGGGAAAAGCGCGAAACAGAGCCTAAGTCGGTGGAAAAAGCCGCACGTGCGTCGATGAAACAGCATGTGGCGGCCATGGTTGATTTCTGGAATGCAGGCGTGCCGACACTGGATTACGGCAACAACATCCGCCAGGTGGCGCAGGATGAAGGGCTGGAAAACGCCTTTGCTTTCCCCGGTTTTGTCCCTGCCTACATACGCCCGCTGTTCTGCAAAGGGATCGGCCCGTTCCGCTGGTGCGCCCTGTCCGGCGACCCGGAAGATATCTACAAAACCGACGCCAAGATGAAAGAGCTGTTCCCCGAGAACGAGCACCTGCATCGCTGGCTCGACATGGCGCAGGACCGCATCGCGTTTCAGGGTTTGCCCGCGCGCATCTGCTGGATCGGGCTTGGGGATCGGCATCGTGCTGGGCTGGCCTTCAATGAGATGGTGGCCAATGGTGAACTAAGGGCCCCTATAGTGATCGGGCGGGATCACTTGGACAGCGGCTCGGTCGCCAGCCCGAACCGCGAGACCGAGGCGATGCTGGATGGCTCGGATGCGGTCAGTGACTGGCCTTTGCTGAATGCGTTGATCAATACGGCCAGCGGGGCGACATGGGTGTCGCTGCATCATGGCGGCGGCGTTGGCATGGGCTTCAGTCAGCACGCGGGTGTGGTGATCTGCGCTGACGGGACCGAGGACGCCGCGCGGCGGTTAGAGCGGGTGTTGTGGAACGATCCGGCCTCGGGCGTGTGGCGTCATGCGGATGCCGGGTATGAGGCGGCGAAGGATTGCGCCCGTGCGCATGGGCTGCGGTTGCCGGGTATTCTGGGCTAGGGCGCATCTGTCCTCTGGCGAAAATGCTGCACCTGCGATATCTCGCAGGTGAGCTTGCCGGAGATTGAAGATGTACGTTGCCACCCTTTTGACCTACCCCGAGAAGAACACGTTTGATCAGGCGTTGGTCGACTCCCTGCGCAATGCTTGGGGCGGCGGAGATGTGCAGTGGTTGAGCCCGGATGAAGCCGCAGAGTTTTCGCTGGCGGCCTTGCCGGATAATCAGTGGGGCGTGTGGGCTGATTTGCAGAACATGGGTGTCGATCTGGTGGTCCAACCCGCCGACGGTCGCCGCAAGAAGATGCTGCTGGCCGATATGGACAGCACCATGATTCAGCAGGAATGCATCGACGAACTGGCCGATGAGGCGGGCGTTGGCGAGCGCGTCAAGGACATCACCGCGCGGGCCATGAACGGCGAGCTGGATTTCGAGGGCGCTCTGACCGAGCGTGTCGGGTTGCTGAAAGGTTTGGACGAGGCCGTGATCGACAAGGTGCTGGCCGAGCGAATTACCCTGATGCCCGGTGGCAAGGAACTTGTTGGGACCATGCGGGCGAATGGGGGTTATGCCGCGTTAGTGTCGGGCGGGTTCACGGCCTTTACGTCCAAGGTTGGGGCCGAACTGGGCTTTGATGAGAACCGCGCCAACACGCTGCTTGCCGAGGGCGGCAAGCTGACCGGTGATGTCGGGCGTCCCATCCTGGGTCGTCAGGCCAAGGTGGATGCTTTGGAACAGATCACTGCGCGGTTGGGTCTGTCCGAATCGGATGTGATCGCCGTGGGCGATGGCGCGAATGATCTGGGTATGCTGGGCCGGGCTGGAACCGGGGTGGCGCTGCACGCCAAGCCCTCGGTCGCGGGACAGTGTCAGGTGCGGGTAAACCACGGAGATCTTTCGGCTTTGTTGTTCCTGCAGGGCTATGCACGATCTGAGTTTGCGGCCGGTTAACACAGCGCGGCTTTCTTTTATTTAACAAAAATGTTAAACAA
Source organism: Ruegeria sp. YTSC325 (assembly GCF_059609525.1). NCBI lineage: Bacteria > Pseudomonadati > Pseudomonadota > Alphaproteobacteria > Rhodobacterales > Roseobacteraceae > Ruegeria > Ruegeria sp. YTSC325. The sequence goes on along the minus strand of NZ_JBXWLY010000006.1, from coordinate 173,805 downwards.
TGGTCATGAACACTCTTCTGACCACATTTTCCGCGTTGTCTGACGCAACGCGATTTTCCATCGTCGAGCAGCTTATGCAGGATGGAGAATTACCTGCCGGAGACCTGATCGAAGGACGCGGCATGTCCGGCGCCGCGATCTCGCGCCATTTGAAACTGCTGCGCGAGGCGGGGCTGATAAATCAGCGCGTGCAGGGCAGCCAGCGGATGTATTCGATCCGCCCCGAGGGGCTGCGCGCGATTGCGGAGTGGACCATCTCGAAACGTCAATTCTGGGAAGGCAGCCTGGACCGTCTGGGTGATGCAATCGAAAAGGAGACCTCATGGCCGATTTGAAACTGGAGCGCGCTTACCCGCTTGCACCGGACGATCTGTATGCGTGGATCAGCACCCCCGACAAGCTTCTGCAGTGGTGGGGACCCGAAGGGATGCATGTGCCCGAGCACAACCTGGATTTCTCTCGCACGGGTCCGTGGTATTCGGTGATGCAAAATGGCGAAGGGCAGCGGTTTAAGGTTTCGGGTCATGTGACGCATGTCGATCCGCCCAAATCGGTTGGGTTCACATGGGGCTGGCATGACGATCAGGACCAGCGCGGAGCCGAAAGCCATGTGATGTTGGTGGTCGAGGCAGCAGAAGAGGGTGCAAAGTTGATCATCGACCACCGCGAGTTGGGCGATGACGAAATCGCAGCGAACCACAACAAAGGCTGGACGTCGACGCTGAACAAGCTGGCCGCACAGCTGGCCTAGTTTTTCATCACGAAGGCATAAGGGAGGAAATAAATGCCACAGTTTCTATTTGTCTATCACGGTGGTCATACCCCGACCGACCCCGCTGAAATCGAAGCGACCATGGCCGCCTGGGGCGCTTGGTTTGGCGGAATGGGCGAGGCACTGGACATCCCCGGAAACCCGGTTGGCCAGTCTTACACCGTCAGCAGCAGCGGTGTTGTTGACAATGGCGGCGCCAATCCGGCCTCGGGCTTTACAGTTGTCAAAGCCGAAAGCATGGATGCTGCGACCGAGATGGCCAAGGGTTGCCCGATGGTTGTCAACGGGTCCGGCTCGGTCGAAGTGGCCGAGATTCACGAGATTGAGATGTAGCCTTTAGCTGGGGAACCCCGGCGCGGGTTTGATCACGCCGCATTCCAGCCCTCGACGGCTGTATTGCGTGGCGTTCAGAAATTTGCGGGTGGCCGGGTGGTCGGCCTCCAGCACGCCCAAGCTGACCAGAATCGCGGCAATGGCGCATTCGCTGGCGCGGGTGGTGCCGTCGGTGATCTTCAATGCCACGCCCATGCGTTTTTCGGGTAGGATTGCGATGAACACAGCCTCGGCACCGGTTTTGATGGCAACGCGACCACCCATGGCGCGCATCAGTTCGGTGCAGGCGCGGGTTTCACCGGCGACCAGCTCGGGGTGTTTCATCATTGCGGCCGTCAGCTGTTGCGCCGCGTCGCTGGCCCGATCTGACCGATCCGAGGCGCTGGCAAACCACGCCATCGAACGCGCCAACCCGACCAGCGAGGTCGCAAAGTTCGGGGCCGAGCAGCCGTCGATCCCATAGGCAGGGCTGGTCTCGCCCGTTGTTTCCTCAAGAGCGGATAGGCAGGCCTGTTGTACGGGGTGGTCGATTTCCAGATATTCCGGTCCGGCGCCCATATGCTGAGCAACGGTCAGAAACCCGCAATGCTTGCCTGAGCAGTTGTTGTGAATCTGACAGGGCGTGTCGTCGGCCAAAATTAACCCGTCGCGCGCAGCCATGTCCTGTGGCTCTTGCGGGCCGCAGCGAAGATCGGGTTCCGCCAGACCCAGATGGTCCAACCAGGCCGAGACGCGATCCGTGTGGATATGTGCACCGCTATGCGAGGCGCAGGCCAGCGCCAAGTGTTCCGAATTCAGCCCGTATTTTGCCGCAGCACCCGAGGTGATCAGCGGCAGCCCCTGAATCATCTTGGCCGAGGATCGCGGATAGATCACAGCGTTCGGGTCCCCCCAACTTTGAACGATCTGGCCGGTATCGTCGCAGATCACCGCATGCCCAAGATGTAGGCTTTCCAACAGGGGTCCACGCCACAGTTCTGTCATTGGTACGGCTTGTGTCATGCGAACCCTCCTAAACATGCGCAAAATTCTGCCAATCGCCCTTTCGCCTGTGGCGAAACCTGCGTTACAGTGTGTATGTCGGCAAACACCAGAAGACGCAACTTACAGACGAACCAGGCAGGGTTCGCACGCGACGATGGTGGGTATGAGGTAATAGTCGAGCTAGGAGGCTGGACGATGGGATCAAAGCTTGTCCGCGTGATCGCGGGCCTTTGCGTGGCGGGGCTGGCCACAACTGCAACCGCTCAACAGGCAACAAGCACCAACAGGGTGGCTGCCAAAACCGATTGGAGCGTTTTCGTCGAAGACGACCCAACCGAGTGCTGGAGCGTTTCTGCACCTAAAGAGACAGTGAATACCCGTGGCGGTCGCGTAGTCTCGGTGCGCCGCAGTGATATTTTGCTGTTCGTGTTCTACCGCCCCAACGCCGAGGTTAAAGGTCAGGTTACCTTTACGGGTGGCTATCCCTTCGCGGCAGGGTCAACCGTGAGTCTTGATGTCGATGGCACCAAGTTCGAGCTGATCACCGAAGGCGAATGGGCGTGGCCTGCGACCGAAGGCGAAGACCTGAAGGTTGTTGCCGCGATGAAACGCGGGACCGAGGCTGTACTGACTGCGCGCTCTGAGCGTGGCACGCAGACCAAGGACACGTTCTCATTGCTGGGGTTCACTGCGGCGATTGAAGACGCGGAAAAGCGCTGCACTAGCTAAACTGGGCATTTGCCTGACCGCTGCCCCGCCAGTTCGGCGGGGTTTTTGCTTTGTGACAAGGCATTGTGCAGCGTTCTGGAGGCGGCACCCGTATTCAGAACTTGATTCCGGTCAAAGAAATGAATGCAAATATCTGCATGTATAAGGCTCTGAACTAGTGAAGGAGCCCGAAATGCCAACGAAATCACTCACCACCGTCTTGATGATGGCCGCCCTTATCCTGAGTGCCTGCGAGAAAGAGGCCGATACATATCCGGTCACGGGCGAGCAATGCGGGCCGGATGATCCGGTTCAAACGCTGGACGCAACGGATTGCAATATCCTGCCACCGGGCATTTGACGCATGCGGGTCCCATCGTGGCACGGCCATGTCGTCGTGCCTGGGGCTTCGTAGCTTTGGGATGAACCCGGGCCTGTGCTAGTATTGGGCAACCAACAGGGAGCTGCCTGATGCGCTTTGCATTTTTGATTTTGTTTCTGTCCTCCGCTGCCAGTGCCGATCCAGCACTAGAATGTCTGGATGCTGGGTCTCAGGTAGAGATCGGCGCATGCGTGGGCGCGATGGAGGACCGCGTCAATCAGGCGATAGATGCAAGTTACGACATCGCCATGCAGTCGACCAAAGAACTGGATGATGTTACCGGACGTGTTGTGGCAGTGCCCGCGTTGGACAGCGCTCAGACCGCGTGGCTGGCTTACCGCGATGCTCAATGCGAGGCTGTTGGCGCGTCGTTCGGCGGTGGGTCAGGTACCGGCATTGGCATTACCGCCTGTCGGGTAGAGTTGGGCCGGGCACGTGTGGACGAATTGCTGCGCTACGCGAATTAAACGCGACGATTTCTTTTGATCTTTGCGCTAGGTCCTATATAGAGGCGCATCCCAAGCCAGAATCTGCCGAGATAGCCCCATGTCGCCCAAAGCGCCGATCACTCAAGACGTCCTGACCCTCCCTCGCAAACTGCCCGAGGGAAAGGTGAACCTTGTCGGCTTGACCCGCGACCAGATGCGTGCGGCTTTGATCGAACATGGCACGCCGGAAAAGCAGGCCAAGATGCGCACCGGTCAGATCTGGCAGTGGATCTATCAATGGGGCAAGCGCGACTTTGCGGATATGACGAACCTTGCCAAAGCCTATCGTGCCCAACTGGCCGAGAATTTCGTCATCGAAATCCCCGAGGTCGTGACGCGGCAAGTGTCCGAGGACGGCACCCGAAAATACCTGTGCCGCATCGCCGGCGGGCATGAGGTCGAGGTGGTCTATATCCCCGAGGAGGATCGCGGCACGCTGTGTATTTCCTCGCAAGTGGGCTGCACGCTGACCTGTTCTTTCTGCCATACAGGCACACAGAAACTAGTGCGCAACCTGACCGCGGCCGAGATCGTGGGTCAGGTAATGATGGCCCGCGATGATCTGGACGAATGGCCCACCCCCGGTGCGCCCAAGGATGAAACCCGTTTGCTGTCGAACATCGTTCTGATGGGCATGGGCGAGCCGCTCTATAACTTTGAAAACGTCCGCGACGCGATGAAGATCGCCATGGACCCCGAAGGGATTTCTCTGTCGCGCCGCCGGATCACCCTGTCCACGTCCGGCGTTGTCCCTGAAATCGCCCGCACCGCCGAGGAAATCGGCTGCCTGCTGGCAATCTCCTTCCATGCGACAACGGATGAGACCCGCGATGTGCTGGTCCCCATCAACAAGCGTTGGAACATTGAGGAACTGCTTCAGGCGCTGGCCAGCTATCCTAAAGTCTCGAATTCCGAACGGATCACGTTTGAATACGTGATGCTGGATGGTGTGAATGACAGCGACGCTGACGCGCACCGGTTGATCGACCATATCAAGCGCCACAAGATCCCGGCCAAGATCAACCTGATCCCGTTCAACGAATGGCCCGGCGCGCCGTACAAGCGCAGCTCGAACAACCGAATCCGGGCTTTTGCGAATATCATCTATCAGGCGGGCTATGCTTCACCCATCCGCAAGACTCGGGGCGAGGACATTATGGCGGCCTGCGGCCAGCTGAAGTCAGCTACGGAACGCGCGCGCAAATCTCGCAAGCAAATCGCAGCCGAAGCGGGGTTGGACAGGCAGTAAGCGCAATATTTCAGCGATATGTGAACAGATTTAATGCGCCGTCCGCTGTCTATTGTATGCGGAATTTGGTATGTTTGTCTGGCCTGAGTGGTTGAAGCACTGACATACCAGCGCCTGACCAAGCGCAAGCTTTACCCATTTTGGCAAGATTAAGCGTGGCCGCTATCCACTTGCCACTCACATGACGTGCTGCGTTCCTGTGAAACGAATTACCGGTTGGGCCATAGAATGCTATTGGAATTGATACGACGAATCCCCGGCATATTTCCGGGGCTATGTGTCGGCTGTTTGGTTGCAGTTTCTGCTGCAGCCCAGTCCGAGAGTGAAAGCGCACATCTTGCCATCGAAAATCCTGCTGAACTGTCCAAGGAAGAAGCGTCCGGCATCTATAGCTCGCTGCAAAAGCGCATGGCGCGGGGATATGCCGCCGCGCAAATGGAAATCATCAGAAACTACCAGAGCTGGCCGCTGTTCAATGATGCGCCCTACATCTCTGAGACACATGGCCGGCGGTTCGTGAACAGCTATGCGAACCGGATGGCACACAACTATGGCGCTCTGACTGAGGGCGAAAAACTGCCCATGGGGTCTGTGTTGGCGAAGGACAGCATGACTGTCACGGATACCGGCAATACGCATCCCGGCGCATTGTTCGTAATGGAAAAGCTGGCCGAAGGCGTAAGCCCCGATACGGCGGATTGGCGGTACATCATGGTGATGCCGGACGGGTCGGTGTTCGGTGACACGATGGGAGATCGCGCAAGCGCCGTAGCCTATTGCCACGATTGCCACGAGGCTGTGGCTGATCGGGATTATACTTTTTACGTACCCGAAGAATATTTGGTGCAGAACTGAACCTTACTTTGACCCGAACCGGGCGATTCCGATCACATCGATCAGGTTTTGCCTGACTGGTTCCGGCTGCGCTTCGACGGCGCTCAGCACCTCACGCAGTTCGGCGCGCAAACCGTGCATCTGGTCGATAAGTGAGATCATCATCGACAGCGCGTCGGTCTCCATGTCGTATTGTTCATGCAATTCACAGGCCAACTCCAGCCGGGCCACGTCGAGGCTGTGGTAGACCAGCCCTTGTTCAGTGTTCTCAGGGATCACGATTTCGGCGGCCAGATACTCGGTCAACCGGGCCGAGGTCAGGCGGGTCACGGATGCGATCACTTCGGATTCGGTCAAGGTGCGGTTCATGACGGCATTCCTTTGCGAGGATCATAGCTGTGCGTGTCGCGCCAATTTTCCATGAAAGCCCTTAGGTCATCGTCGATCTGGTCGGGCATGGCGACGGTCAATTCGATCAGTTGGTCGCCCCGGTCGGCCGAACCCCGTTTTTTGACCCCTTTGCCCCGCAACCGCAAGGTTTTGCCGCTGCTGGTGCCAGGCGGCACGCTGACGTTGACGCCGCCGTCAATAGTTGGCGCGGGGATTTTGCCGCCCAGAACAGCCTCGTCAATGGTGATGGGCAGGGTAATGTGGATGTCATCACCCTGACGTTCAAACACCGGATGAGGTGCGACTGTCACGGTGACCAGGGCATCACCTGCAGGCCCGTCGCCAAACCCGGGATCCCCCTTGCCGCGAAGTCGGATGGTTTGGCCGTCTGTAATGCCTGCCGGGATCTTAACCTCGATCCGGTCGCCGTCAGGCAATGTCAGTTTCTGGCTGGCGCCAAACACAGCATCTAGAAAGCTGAGCTGCAGGCTGTAGCTGCGGTTATGCCCCGGCGCGTGGAAGCCTTGGCTGCTCTGGCCATAGCCGCCACGCCCGCGCATGAATTCGGCGAAGATGTCTGACATATCGTCCGAGTCTGCGGCGCGCCCACGATAAGGGTTTCCGGCGGCTTCGGCATAGTCGCGATAGTATTGCTGCTGGGCGCGTTCCTGACCCGAAGCGTCAATCTCGCCCCGATCAAACTGCGCGCGCTTTTCGGGGTCTTTCAGCAGGTCATAAGCGGCAGCTGCGGCTTTAAACTTGGCCTCGGCCTCGGCATCGCCGGGCTTTAGGTCGGGGTGGCAGTCTTTGGCGATGCGCCGATAGGCTTTTTTGATCTCGGCATCGCTGGCGTCTTTGGTGACGCCAAGGGCGGAATAGGGATCGTCGCTCATCTCACCTCTCGCGGCTCGGAGGAACAGGGTGGTTTTATCATGCGTTTTCAACGACCCAAAAGGAAGAGGCTTTTGAAACCGCTCGCAAATCCCTATAGGTCTGCTAACATACGCATGTTTTTATAGATTGACCGGAGGCCCCATGACGCGCCGATTGAAATCCATTCTGGCCCTGCTGGCCGGGAACGCCATCGGGCTGCTGCTGGCAGCGATCCTATTGCCCGAGTTCGCGATCCGACCGATCTCGTTCATTGTGGTGGTGATCGTTTTCACGCTTATTCAATGGATCGCCGAGCCGCTGATCCTGAAACTGGGGGCAAAGCGCGCGCCTGCGATCAAAGGTGGCATCGCGCTGATCGTGACCTTTGTCGGCTTGTTGCTGACCGATCTGATCACAAACGGCCTGACTGTAGGCGGGATTTCCAACCTGCTGGCCTCAACCCTGCTGGTCTGGCTGGGGGCGTTGATCGCCAGCATCGTGCTGCCGATCTATGTGTTCACCGAGTTGCGCGAGCCCAAGAAGTAATCACAGCGCGTTAAGGCTGGCGTTTATCGCCTGCCACAACTCCTCGACCGGTTCACAGCCGACCGAAAGTCGGATGAAGGCTGGGTCCACATCGTCGCCCCAGCGCGCGCGGCGTTCAGCCGAACTGTGGACGCCCCCAAAGGACGTGGCAGGACGCAGCATCGGACAGGCGTTGATGAAGGTTTCGGCTTTGTCTTCACTGTCCAGCGTGATCGACAACAGAAACCCGAACCGCGTTGTCTGCGCTTTGGCCAGCGCGTGCGCGGGGTCAGAGGGCAGACCGGGATAGCGGATGGCTTTCACCGCAGGGTGATCCGCTAGCCGCTCGGCCAGTACCTGCGCCGAGGCGCACATTCGGTCGAACCGCACATCCAGCGTTTCCAATCCGCGATGCAGCAGCCATGCCTCATGCGGGCCGGGGATCGCGCCCGAGACTTTGCGCCATTCCTCGACCCTCTCCATGATCTGCGGATTGCGGCTGGAGACATGGCCCATCAGCAGGTCGGAATGCCCGCCCATCGCCTTAGTGTCTGAGGCCACAACCACATCCACGCCCAGATCCAGCGGGCGCTGGCCCAGCGGGGTCATGGTGGTGTTGTCGGCAATCGTGATCCCGCCAGCAGCGCGCACTGCCTGTGCAATCGCGGGCAGGTCCATCATATCCAGACCGGGGTTCGAGGGGCTTTCGACAAACACCACATCGAACCCGTCAAATCCGCCTTCGGTAAACGCGGTCGTGGGGCGTTCGGTGACCGACACGCCCAGACCCGACAGAAATCGATCCGCCAGCACGCGGGTGACGTAGTAGCCGTCGGATGGGATCAGGATACGCGACCCGGCCTTGATGGCGGCAAACAAAGCGGCCGAGATCGCCCCCATGCCCGAGGGGAACACGAGGCAAGGCGCGCCCTCCAGATGGGCCAGAACATGTTCCAGATGCACCCATGTGGGGTTGTCGACGCGGCCATAGGTCGGCAGGCCATCCGGCGCGCCTGGCAGGTGGTACATGCTGCTTTGGGTCAAAGGCAGCGCTACAGGGTCGCCTGCATTCAGGGCATTGCCGCGCAGGTGCAGCATCTCTCCGGGTTTGGGGGCCATCTCTCAGCGCCCCGGAATGTCGTCGCGGGGCGGGGCGGGTTCCCAATTCTCGATGATGTCGACAGCCTCTTGCGCGGTGTCGACAAAGCGGAACAGGTCCAGATCTTCGTCCGAGATGGTGCCCGCATCTGCCAGCGCTTCCCAGTTGATGACTTTCTCCCAGAATTCACGGCCAAACAGCAGGAAGGGCACGCGGTCCATCCGGCCGGTCTGGATCAGGGTTAGCGACTCGAACAGCTCATCCATCGTGCCGAAGCCGCCGGGGAAGATGGTGATGGCGCGGGCGCGCATCAGGAAGTGCATCTTTCGGATGGCGAAATAGTGGAAGTTGAAGCTGAGCTCGGGCGTCACGTATTCATTCGGCGCCTGCTCGTGCGGCAACACGATGTTCAATCCGATGGAACAACCGCCTGCATCTTGCGCGCCGCGATTGCCAGCCTCCATCACGCCAGGGCCGCCACCGGTGACGATCACGTTCTCGCGGCAGCCGGTCTGGTTCGACTTCTCGGTCATCAGCCGGGCGAATTCGCGCGCCTCGTCATAATACTCCGACAAATCAGCCAGCGTTTTCGTGCGGGCGGTGTGTTTCTGCGACGGTTCCGGGATGCGTGCACCGCCGAACATGACGATGGTCGAGGTGATCTGACGTTCGCTCATGATCATCTCAGGCTTCAGCAGTTCCAGCTGCAGGCGCACCGGGCGCAGCTCATCGCGGCACAGGAACTCGTCATCGGCAAAGGCAAGGCGATAGGCGGGGGAGCGCGTCTGCGGCGTATCCGGCACCTCGCTCGCGGTCGAACGGTCGGTCTGCGCGTCGCGAAACGGGCTGTGGCGGTCTTCTCTCATAGGTGATCGATCCCTGCTTGCGTGTTTCCAAAACAGCTATAGGGTTCGCGGGCAGAGTGCCAGTCACGGAAGTACAAGAATGAATTGGAAGAACGAAATTTCAGCGGCCGCAGACCGGATCGCCGGATATGCACAGGTTACACCCGTAATGGAAAGCCATGCGCTGGGGCTGGACTATCCGGTCGAGTTGAAGCTGGAGCAGATGCAGCACACTGGCAGCTTCAAAGCGCGCGGGGCGTTTAACACGTTGCTCAGCATGGATGTCCCCGAGGCCGGTGTGGTGGCCGCATCGGGTGGCAATCACGGGGCAGCGGCGGCCTATGCGGCGCAGACGCTGGGCTATCCGGCCAAGATTTTCGTACCCGAACTGGCGGGTCCGTCCAAAATCGCATTGATCGAACAAACGGGAGCGGACCTGAGTGTGGTCTCTGGCGAATACGCGAACGCGCTTACGGCGGCGCAAGATCATGAAGCGCAGACCGGCGCGATGCAGATCCACGCCTATGACGCGCCGGGCACCGTCGCCGGGCAAGGCACGTGTTTCGCCGAATGGGAGGCGCAAGGCCTGCAAGCCGACACAGTTCTGGTCGCTGTCGGTGGCGGAGGGCTGATCGCCGGGGCGCTGGCGTGGTTGCAGGGTGCGCGCAAGGTCGTGGCGGTCGAGCCCGAGACCTCATGCGCATTGAACGCCGCGTTGCAGGCGGGGGAGCCGGTCGATGTCTCGGTCTCGGGTATTGCGGCCAATGCGCTGGGCGCGCGGCGGATCGGGTCGATCTGTTTTGGTCTGGCGCAGGGCATGACCTCGGTCCTGGTCAGCGACGCGGCCATTGCCGATGCGCAAAAGCGGCTTTGGCAAGCGCATCGGATTCTGGTCGAACCGGCAGGTGCTGCGGCTTTGGCGGCGTTGACCTCTGGCGCATATAAGCCCGCGCCGGGGGAAAAAGTGGCTGTGCTGGTGTGCGGGGGCAATATCTCACCCGACCCGCTGATGGGCTGAGAATGCGGCTTGTGATCTGTGGGGTCGGATTTTATCTATAATCCATGAGCGCGACCATTGCCGACACCATCTACGACAGCCTGAGCCAGCAAATCATAACCGGCGAACTGACCGCCGGGGAAAAGCTGCGTCAGGACCACATCGCGCGGGCTTTTGATACCAGCCATGTCCCGGTGCGCGAAGCTCTGCTGCGTTTGCAAGCCCATGGGCTGGCCAAAAGCGAACCCCGACGCGGGATGCGTGTGACGCCACTGGATCCGGTTGAAGTGCGCGAAGTGATCGAAATGCGTGTCGCCCTTGAACCGTTGGCCTTGCAATACGCGGTGCAGAACATGTCGATGAACGCGGTCACCCGGGCAGAACAGGCGCGGTTGGCCTGCGATGCGGCTGAAACGATGCCCGAGTGGGAGGCCAAAAACCGCGCTTTCCACCGCGCCATTCTTGCACCATGCGCGCTGCCCCGGCTGCTGCGGACGATTGATGACTTGCACATTGCCAGCGCGCGCCATCTGTTCGCGCATTGGCGGCCAAAATGGGTGCAGCGGGCGGATACGGATCATGCGGCGATCATGCAGGCGATCCAAAAGAAAGACACCGCAGGGGCGGTTGGGCTTCTGGTCCGGCACATCCGGCGCGCGCGTTGACCACTGCTGTAGCCTTTGATTGCGATCGGCCCGACGCAAACGCGCCCACCTGCGTCGCATTGCGCCAAGGTTGGCGCTTGCGTATAGGCAACACCAACATGAACAGATTCGTCAGGGAGCCCCGAAATGTCCAACGCGCAACTGGAAGCCGCCATCGAAGCCGCCTGGGAGGCACGCGATACAATAACCCCCGCCACCACCGGTGAACAGCGTGAAGCCATCGAAGATACGCTGAATGCACTGGACAGCGGTTCCCTGCGGGTTGCAGAAAAGCTGGACAGCGGCGATTGGCACGTAAACCAGTGGGCCAAAAAGGCGGTTCTGCTGGGTTTTCGCATCAAGGACATGGAAATCCAAACGGGTGGCCCGCAGGATGGCGGTTGGTGGGACAAGGTGGACAGCAAGTTCGCCGGTTGGGGTGAGAACCAGTGGAAAGCCGCCGGTTTCCGCGCCGTGCCAAACTGCGTGGTGCGTAAGTCGGCTTATGTCGCGCCCGGCGTGGTCTTGATGCCGTCCTTTGTGAACCTTGGCGCCTATGTGGACGAAGGCACCATGGTCGACACATGGGCCACTGTCGGGTCCTGCGCACAGATTGGCAAGAACGTCCACCTGTCGGGCGGCGTTGGTATCGGCGGCGTGCTCGAGCCGATGCAGGCTGGCCCCACGATCATCGAGGACAATTGCTTTATCGGTGCGCGGTCGGAAGTGGTCGAGGGTTGTATCGTCCGCGAAGGGTCGGTTCTGGGGATGGGCGTGTTCATCGGCCAGTCGACCAAGATCGTCGACCGCGAAACCGGTGAGGTCATGTATGGCGAGGTGCCGCCCTATTCGGTGGTTGTGGCCGGTTCGATGCCGTCGAAAAACAATGTCAGCCTTTACTGCGCCGTCATTGTGAAGCGGGTAGACGAAAAGACCCGTTCCAAAACCGGGATCAACGAGCTGCTGCGCGACTGATCCCGAACGTTCGCGGGAAAAGGCCATGTTTTTTGGACGTGGCCTTCTCCTGCAGTCTGAAGAATTGACCGGCTCTTTCCCGCACCTTTTGAGGTCTTCATGATTCCCGTTGACGTGGTCATTTTGTTCATGAGCGTTGCCATCGCTTTGGCTGCAGTGCCGGGGCCGGATAATATCTTTGTGCTGACCCAATCGGCGCTTTATGGCCGGATGTCAGGGCTGATTGTGACGCTTGGCTTGGCATCGGGGCTGATTGTACACACCACTGCTGCAGCGTTCGGGGTTGCGGTGCTGTTTCAGACCTCGCAGGCGGCCTTTGCCATGTTGAAATATGCCGGGGCGGGGTATCTGGTCTATCTGGCGTGGAAAGCCTTCACGGCCACCGAAACCCGGCTGGACAGTGCAGATGCACCCCGTATCGCGACGCGCAAGTTGTTTCTGCGCGGTTTGATTATGAATATTGCCAATCCCAAGGTGACAATCTTCATGCTGGCGTTTCTGCCGCAGTTCGTCGACCCGAATAACGGGCCGATCATTGGGCAGTTCTATCAGTTGGGCGCTCTGATGTTTCTGGCTACGGTCGTGGTATTCGGTGCTGTGGCGCTGGCCGCGGGTACTCTGGGCGGGCTGTTGCGCGGGTCGCCGGGCGTTCAACTGTGGCTGAACCGAATCTCGGGCGTGATCTTCGTGGCGCTGGCGCTCAAACTGGCGACGGCCGAGCGTTAGTGCCCCGCGCTTGACCAACACGCGGCGCGGCGATATGGCCGGGCGCATGGAAAAGCAAAAGAAACCCTCTCGTCAGCAAGTTTACACCCTGCTTGTGCAGATCGGTCGCAAGGAAGGCGATGGTTTGCCCGAAGGTGCAACCGGTGCAGCGCTGATGTGCTTTGCCAGTGGCGTGGACGAAGCCGAGGCCGTGCGTGAAACCGTTGCCATCCTGAAACAGGCTGACACAGCGCCTTTGGATGTAACCGGCTATGGCACGCTTGCTGAACGCGAGGCGCAGGGGCATGACATCGACCCGGATGAGCGCGCCCTGATGCAGCGTGCGCTGGATGAAAACGCAGTTATTGTCGCCCAGATGACACCGTTTTTCGGGGATGAGGAACCAGCTTAGTTCCGCGCCCCGAACCATTTGCGGTAGATCTCGTCATAGGTTCCATCTTCGCGTAGTGCCAGCAGCGCCTGATTGACATCCTCGACCAGAGGCGACCCGGTGGGAAAGGCTATGCCGTAGTTTTCGCGCAGGAACACCCCGCCCGTCATGGACGCGAATCTGCGTCCTTCGTGCGATGCATAGTAGGATAGGATGGGCGCATCAAATACGATCGCGTCCAGTTCTTCGGCCCGGAATGCGTCCAGCATGGGTTCAAGACTGTCGTATCCGGTAAATTCGATCTCGCGCCGGTTCAGGAAGCTGGCAGCAGTCGAGTTCGAGATCGTTCCGACCTGTTTGCCGTACAGATCATTCACCGAATTCACGTTGCCGCTGATCGCATCCACCGTCATCACCGAGGTGATCCGCGCGGTAAAGACAGACACGATGAACAGGGATGATACGACCAAAACAACACCCAGCAAGCGCCCAAAGGGTGTGCGCGGCATCCGTTCCTCGAACCCGCCATTCACGACCAGATTGAGCGCCCACCAGAAGGACGGAAACCACGCTTCGTCCAGCTTGCGATCGAAATAGGGTTGCGAGCGGCGCTCGAACACCCACATCAGCATACCTCCGCCCAGCAGGATGGCAAAGGCCAGCCCGATGGCGATGAACAGCTCGACCGACAACAACGCCTGCAACAGTGACGGGCGGCGCATCGCGTCCGACGGCACCATGATCTGAAGCCCGGCCTCGAAAATCGGTTGACTGAAATCCATCTGGGTTTCGCGCGCAGCCGTGATCGAGATATTGGCGATGGCCAAATCTGCTGATCCGTCCTGCACTGCGACCAGCATATCTCCGAACCCCTCGACCCGGTTGATTTGGTAGTCCCAGTCCAACGATTGTGCCAATGCAGCCAGAAGATCCATCGAGAATCCGGTCTCTGCCCCGTCCTCGACATACGAGAACGGTTGGCGGGTCACAGTGGTGACCGTCAAAGTCTGAGCCTGGCTTTGCTGTGCAAGAACGGCGAAAGTCAGGCAGATCCAAGCGATAAAAGCGCGTGTCATCGAAATTTACCTGTTTCGCGGCCCTCTAACGCGATTTCGAATTGGGCGGCAAGGCAATCGCAACGGAAACGCCAATGTTTTGTTGACATGTCATCGCGAGATAGACTGCAAAAAAGCGTGTGAAGCGTGCCGTGCGGGGGTTGGCAATCCCGCCAATTCGTTGAATCTGTGCGCGAAGATGCAGTTCAGTGCAGAGAAAGGGCAAGAAATGACAGATGCGGTAGAATTGACAGCGGACCTGATCCGTTGCCCATCGGTCACACCTGATGAAGGGGGCGCCCTTGTTCTGTTGGAAAAGCTGCTGGCGGAGGCGGGGTTTGCCTGCACGCGTGTCGATCGCGGCGGGATTTGCAATCTGTTTGCACGCTGGGGTGACAAAGGGCATCCACGCAGCTTTGGTTTTAATGGCCATACAGACGTCGTGCCAGTTGGGGATGAGGCTGCATGGACCATGCCACCTTTCGGGGCCGAGGTGAAAGATGGCGTGATGTTTGGTCGAGGCACGACGGACATGAAATCCGGCGTGGCGGCCTTTGCCGCAGCGGCCGTTGATTTTGTGCGCGACACGCCGCCCGACGGGGCCGTCATCCTGACCATCACCGGGGATGAGGAAGGCGACGCGCTGGACGGCACCACCGCCCTGCTGGACTATATGGACAGTGCCGGGGAAAAGATGTCGGTCTGTCTGGTGGGCGAGCCGACCTGCCCCAACACAATGGGCGAGATGATGAAGATCGGGCGGCGTGGGTCGATGAACATCTGGTTCACCGTGACCGGGGTACAGGGTCACGCGGCCTATCCGCACCGCGCCAAGAACCCGATGCCCGCAATGGCGCGGCTGATGGATCGGTTGGCCAGTCACGAGCTGGATCAGGGTACGGACCATTTCGACGCCTCAACACTGGCCGTGGTGACGATCGACACGGGCAACCCGGCAACCAACGTGATCCCCGCGCAATCTACAGGAGCGGTGAATATCCGGTTCAACGATCTGCATTCTGGGGCCAGCCTCAGCGATTGGTTGCGGGCCGAGGCCGCTGCAGTGGCCGATGAGTTCGGGGTTGAGATCGACCTGCGCATCAAGATCTCTGGCGAGAGCTTTCTGACCCCGCCGGGGCCTCTGTCCGCCCTGGTCGCCAAGGCGGTTGAGGCGGAAACCGGTGTGGTGCCCGAGATGTCGACCACGGGCGGTACCTCGGACGCGCGATTTGTGAAGAACCACTGCCCGGTAGTGGAATTTGGCCTTGTGGGCCGCACCATGCATCAGGTGGATGAATGCGTCGAGGTGGCACAGATCGAACAGCTCAAGGCCATCTACACGCGCATCCTGCGGGACTATTTCGCCTAACATGCAGCGCACTCTCGTGATCATGGTGAAAGAGCCGCGCCCCGGTCGGGTGAAAACCCGGCTGGGCCGCGATATCGGTATGGTTGGGGCGGCTTGGTGGTTTCGCCACCAGACACGCTCGTTGATCCGGCGGCTGCGTGATCCGCGTTGGCAGATTGCGCTGGCGGTCGCGCCTGACCGCGAAGGTCTGACCAGCCGAATCTGGCCTGCTGATCTGCCGCGGGCGGCGCAGGGGCGCGGAGATCTGGGTGACCGGATGGGTCGGATGCTGCGCGGGATGCCGCCGGGGCCGGTCTGCCTGATCGGCGCGGATATTCCGGGCATTACCCGCAGCCACATTGCCCGCGCGTTCACGGCGTTGGGGTCCGCGCAGATGGCATTCGGCCCCGCCCCGGATGGCGGCTATTGGCTGGTGGGTGCGCAAAGATATGGCGCGCTTCCCAACAACCTGTTCCGCGATGTGCGCTGGTCCACCGAACATGCACTGGCCGACACGCTGGCCTCGATCTCCGGCGCACGGGTGGCGCTGCTGGACCCGTTGCGCGATGTGGACACGGTGGCGGATCTGAAACCCTGATCCGTTTTTGGTCATGACGCCGTCGCACGCCCGTGTTACGCCAAATATATGAGTCGTATCCCCACCAAGCAGGAGGTCCTTGACTGGATCTCGGCGAACCCCACCCTGACCTCGAAACGCGATATCGCCAAAGCCTTTGGGATCAAGGGCGCGGCGCGGATCGACCTGAAACGCATCCTGCGCGAGCTTGAGGCCGACGGCCATCTGGAAAAGCGCAAGCGCAGCTATGGCGACCCGGATCGTCTGCCGCCGGTTAGTGTGCTGCAAGTGAAGGCTCCGAACGCGGACGGAGACTTGTTCGCCCGCCCGCTGGAATGGCATGGTGAAGGGGTTGAGCCCATCGTCTTGTTGATCACTCGCGCCAGTGACCCGGCTCTGGGCGAGGGCGACCGGATTCTGGCCCGCCTGACCGTGGTGCATGAGGAAGACCACAATTATGAGGCACGCCTGATCCGCCGGATCGGCACCAACCCGCGCAAGATCGTCGGCATTTTCCGCAAAGGGGCCGAGGGCGGACGGATCGTGCCCATCGACAAGGCGGGCCAAAACGAATGGCTGGTGACCGATGGCGCGGTGCATGGGGCCAAGGATGGTGAGCTGGTCGAGGCCGAACAGGCTGGCCCCAAGAAACGCATGGGCCTGCCCCGCGCGCGGATTGTCGAACGGTTGGGTGATCCCACCGCGCCCAAGGCGGTGTCGCTGATTGCGATCCACCAGCACGGCATCCCGGACGATTTCCCCGACAAGGTGATCGATGAGGCCGACAAGGCCAAGCCCGTCGGCCTGAAGGGCCGCGAAGACCTGCGGGATATGCCGCTGCTGACCATCGACCCTTCGGACGCGCGCGATCACGACGATGCCTGTTACGCGCACGCTGATGACGACCCCAAGAACCCCGGCGGTCATGTAATCTGGGTCGCTATCGCAGATGTCGCCGCTTACGTGCAGCCCGGCACCGCGCTGGACCGTGAGGCACGCAAGCGCGGCAATTCCAGCTATTTCCCAGACCGCGTTGTGCCGATGCTGCCGGATCGTCTGTCGGGCGATCTTTGTTCGCTGCACGAAGGCGTACCGCGCGCCTGTATCGCCGTCCGGATGCAGATCGACGCCGAGGGTAACAAGATCGGCCACCGGTTTGTGCGGGGGCTGATGCGCTCGGCTGCATCTTTGCATTATGCCGAGGTGCAGGAGGCTATCGATGGCACCCCCAACGACCGCACCGGGCCCCTGTTGGAGACAGTGCTGAAACCTCTCTACGCTGCCTATGCCGCGTTGAAGTCCGCGCGTGCGGTGCGACAGCCATTGGAGCTGGACCTGCCCGAACGCAAGATCGTCCTCAGCGACACCGGTGAAGTGACTAGCGTGGCGTTTCGCGACCGGCTGGATGCTCATAAGCTGATTGAGGAGTTCATGATCCTCGCCAACGTGGCCGCCGCTGAAACGCTGATTGCCAAACGCCGCCCGCTGCTGTTCCGTGTCCACGAAGAACCCGCGCCCGAGAAGTTGGAAAGCCTGCGGGAAACTGCTCAGGCTGCAGGTTTGAACCTTGCGAAAGGGCAGGTGCTGCAAACACGTCACCTCAACGCGCTGCTGAACGCTGCTGCGGGCACTGAAGATGCCGAGTTGATCAACCTGACCACCCTGCGGTCGATGGCGCAGGCCTACTACAACCCAGAGAATTTCGGCCATTTCGGTCTGGCGCTGCGGAATTATGCACATTTCACCTCGCCCATTCGCCGCTATGCGGACCTGATCGTGCATCGGGCGCTGATCTCGGCCCATGGTTGGGGCAAGGATGGGCTGACCGAGGATGAAATCGCGCGACTGGACGAAACAGCCACCCATATCTCGGACACCGAGCGGCGTTCGATGATGGCTGAGCGCGACACAACCGATCGCTATCTGGCGGCTTATTTGAGCGAGCGGGTGGGCAATGAGTTCACCGGCCGCATCAGCGGCATCGCGCGGTTCGGGGCCTTTGTGAAGATGGACGAAACCGGCGCTGATGGGTTGGTGCCCGTGCGATCCTTGGGGCGTGAGTTCTTCCACTTCGACCGCGAAGCCGGGACGCTGATGGGATCAGACACCGGGTTGATCATCGCCATCGGTCAACGCGTCACCGTGCGTCTGACTGCGGCGACGCCGGTTACGGGCGGGCTGGAGCTGGAGCTGCTGTCCATCGACGATCAAACCCTGCCGCGCGGCCGCGGCTCAGTGAAACGCGGCGCACGGCGAAAGGCGGTCAGCAACAAGCGCAAGAAAGACAAGATCAAACGCAAAGTCGAACGCAAACGTCGTCAGAGGTGATAGGTGAGCGCCCGCGCAATCAGCCATCCGTGGCGGTTCGCGTCAATCTGGCGGGGGTCGTCGAAAAGAACTGCCCGGTTGCCTTCCAGCCGATCCTCGTCTGGGAAGGACGAAGTGAAATCACTGATCAGACGGCTTTGGCAATGGACGAACAGTGCGAAACTGGCGGTCTTGTGGCCCCCTAACCTGATCGTGGACCCTTTGGGTGCCAAGTAGGCGGGTTGCCCCCAGCGCAAGGCTTCTTGCAGCGGTTGGGCGCTGGGAAGAGTTAGGGCCGTTTCAAAGATCAATTCACGCAGGGCCAGCACACCCTTATGGGTGTCTGGCTTGTACCCGTCGAAAACGGACTGAACAGCGGGGTCTTGAAAGGGCGTCATAGGGGGATCGCCTGCTCTAACCGGTCCAAATAGCTGTTAAGCAAGCTATCGGTTTTGATGCGTCGCGTCAGCTGAGTTTCTTTTGGTGTCGCGCGCATCGCCGCCAGTACAGGCCCGACGCTCATATCTGCGGCGGTTGGGCTTTCACCGAACAGGAAGGGCGACTGCCACAGAAAAGCTGATATCGCTACGAGGTCACGTTCCAGGCGATCTGTGCGTTCAGTATCCGAGAACCGCGAGAGACCGGCCCCGTCCATTCGCTTCATCACCGATTTGCGGATTGCGTGGGTCACGGGGCGACGGATCAGTGCAGGAACCTCGGTGAAGAACATATCGCGCAGGATCGGCCAGACCTCGTCATTGCCCCAGCGATCCAGAACGACGTGGTTATAGATGTGTTCTTCGGCCATGCGGATCAGGGCGCGGGACTGGGCCTTTTGAATGTCGCTAAGGTCTGCATCGAAATTGGCCCCTTGTGTTTCCAGCCAGTCCCGGATCAGGTCGCTGTCGGCCACCAGCCTTTGAGACGTGCGCAAAACAGGCAATTTCTGGTGGGGCATCTTCGATGGGTTCAGCATATCGGACCGCTGCCAGCTTTGGCCGGACAGTTGCAACATATAAGCCGTTTTGACGCAAAAAGGGCTGGCGCTGAATTGGCCGAAGGCGGCAGGGAAGGTCAGAAGGGTCAGCATCGTTGGCTCCGGAGTCGTTAAGATACCGTTTGGATAAGATGCCGTAATGACAGTTTCTGTCATTAGCCTTAGTCTAGATTACGATATGTCTCGCACCGCCCGCCTGTTCCAATTGATGCAAGCCTTGCGCTCTGGCCCGTCGCCCAAGACCTCGGTCCAACTGGCGCGGGATCTGGGCGTCTCAGCTCGCACCGTTCATCGTGACATCGACGCTTTGCGCGAACTGGGGGCTGTCATCGACGGAGAGGCAGGGTTTGGGTTCACCCTGATCGAGGATGCGACTCTGCCGCCTTTGGGCTTCACCGATGACGAGCTAGAGGCACTGGTTCTGGGTCTGCGCGAGGTGCAATCCATTGGCGATCCAGGTCTTGCAGATGCGGCAGGGGCGGTTCTGCGCAAGCTGCAGGGACGCTTGCCACACCGCCAGTCGCATCGCCTATCACACGCCGTCCTGACGGCCACCCGGTTTGATCGCCCGGCCCGGCCAACCATCGATGTGCGCGATCTGAGACAAGCCACATGGGATGAACGCACAGTCGAGTTCGCCTATACCGATGCCAAGGGGGATGCCACCCGTCGTCGGGTGAATCCGCTGAGTATCGTATATATGGACCGGGCAAGCGTTTTGATCAGTTGGTGCCATTTACGGCAGGATTTCAGAATATTCCGGCTGGACCGTATGCGCGACATGGCCCTGACCGAAGACTTTTTCCGGCCCAACAGGGTGCCTCTGCTTCGGCAAGCGCTGGATCGGTTGCGGGCCGAGCGGGCAGCAAAACTCCGCGAGGACGAAACCTGAGCTCTTTGTGATTTCGCCATTATGCGCTACCTTGGTGTTGAGCAGTAATCAGGAAAATCGGAATGCATAAATGCGTAAGCGGCGTCATGACCGCTGCATTATGGGCATCCATAGTGCAGGCGGATCCTATCAACTCGGCCAATGGCCCACAGATTCACGAGCTCGCATCGGCCGATGTCACCGTGTCGATACGGCCGGTTGTTCGGCCAGAGTTTAAGGAGATCCGCGTGTCAACTGAAGGGAATGCGCGCTTTCAGGCGTGGCTGGGAGCGTTCCGCGAACGCGCGTTGCAGCAAGGTATATCTGCGACGACGTTGGACCGGTCATTGGCGGGGCTGACTTACGATTGGGACGTTATCAAGCGCGATCGCAACCAAGCCGAGTTCTCGAAGCCAATCTGGGAGTATCTGGACTCTGCCGTATCAGACCGGCGAATTGCGAATGGACGCGCCGGGTTGGAGCGCCATGACGCGGTCTTGACCCAGATCGAAGCGCAATATGGCGTCGAGAAAGAAGTTGTAACGGCCATCTGGGGGCTTGAGACGTCGTATGGTTCGTTTCGGGGCGGAGATCTGACGATCCGGTCGCTGGCAACGCTGGCGTTCGACGCACGACGGGCGTCTTTCTTCGAGGCGCAACTGGTGGCGGCCTTGCAGATCATTCAGGCTGGCGATGTCGTGCCCGGTGCTATGACAGGCAGTTGGGCGGGCGCAATGGGTCATACGCAGTTTATGCCGACCTCGTATTTGGAACATGCGGTGGATTTTGATGGCGACGGACGGCGAGATATCTGGTCCGACGACCCGACAGACGCTTTGGCTTCGGCGGCGTCCTACCTGGCGCGACATGGGTGGAAAAAGGGTCAACCCTGGGGGATCGAAGTGCAGTTGCCAGACGGTTTCGATTTTGCCTCGGCCAAGCGGGATCACAGGTTGATGCCATCCGAATGGGCCGCGCTTGGTGTTGTTGGACGTGATGGACAGGCCATTCCGGATCATGGGAAGGCGGCCATTCTATTGCCGGCAGGCGGGCAAGGCGTGGCCTTGATGATATTCGAGAATTTCAAGGTGATCGAGAAATACAACGGTGCCGACGCCTATGTGATCGGGATTGGCCATTTGTCGGATCGGCTGGTTGGCGGCGCGCCATTTCAGGCATCTTGGCCCCGCGATGATCGGATACTGAGCTTTACCGAAAAGAAAGAGCTGCAGAGCCTTTTGACCGAGGCTGGGTTCGATACCCAAGGAATCGACGGGCGCACGGGCCCGAATACTGTCAACGCGTTGCGGGCCTATCAGTTGGCGCAAGGTCTGGTGCCGGATGGTTATCCAACCCTGCGGTTGCTAGAGCGGTTGAGGTAGGGGAGGGGGCTCTGCCCCCATCGCGGCAAGCCGCGATTCCCCCGAGATATATTTGGCCAGATGAAGCTGCGCGGATCAGCTGGCGGCTTTCATCAGCCCTTGTTCGATGATGTCGGCCTGAGCTTCGTCCAGCGATTTGTGGATGCGCACGAACATCTCGTCGATATCCGATGGGGTCAGGATCAGCGGAGGTGAGATGATCATCCGGTCCCCCACATGGCGCATGATCAGGTTGTTGCTAAAGCAACGGTCGCGGCAGACATAGCCGACTGTGCCAGGGGCTGAGGCGAACTTAGCGCGGCTTGCTTTGTCGGGCGTCAGCGCAATCGAGGCCATCATACCGACGATTTTCGCTTCGCCCACCAGTGGGTGATCGACCAGCGCCTCCCATTTTTCTTTCAGGTAGGGGGCGGCGACGTCGCGGACGTGGTCCACGATCTTTTCCTCTTCGAGGATGCGTAGGTTTTCCAGTGCCACGGCGGCGGCGACCGGGTGGCCGGAATAGGTGTAGCCGTGGTTGAATTCGGTGCCGCCAATCACCTCGGCGATCTCATCATTGACGATAGAACCTCCGATGGGCGCGTAGCCCGAGCTGAGGCCCTTGGCGATAGTCATGATATGCGGGCGGATGCCCACGGTTTGCGACCCGAACCAGTTGCCAGTGCGGCCAAAGCCGCAGATGACCTCATCCGCGATCAGCAGGATATCGTATTTGTCGCAGATTCGCTGGATTTCGGGCCAATAGGTGTCGGGTGCGACGATCACGCCACCTGCGCCCTGAACCGGCTCGGCGATGAAGGCCGCGACGCGGTTTTCGCCCAGTTCAAGAATTGCCTCTTCCAGTTCCTGCGCGCGGGCCAAACCGAACTCTTCGGGCGTCATGTCGCCGCCTTCGGCCCACCAGTTCGGCTGGTTGATGTGGTGAATGTTCGGGATCGGAATACCACCCTGCGCGTGCATCCCTGCCATACCCCCCAGCGAGGCCGAGCCAACGGACGAACCGTGATAGGCATTGTGGCGGCTGATGATGATATTCTTGTCTGGTTGGCCTTTTTCGGCCCAATAAGTGCGAACCAGACGGATATTGGTGTCATTTGCTTCAGACCCGCCAGCAGCGAAGAACACATGGTTCAGATCGCCAGGCGCCAGTTCGGCCAGCTTTTTAGCCAGCGCGATGGCGGGGACATGCGTGGTTTTGAAGAAGGTATTGTAGTAGGGTAGTTCGCGCATTTGTCGCGCAGCTGCCTCGGCCAGTTCGTCGCGGCCATAGCCGACATTGACACACCAAAGACCGGCCATGGCATCCAGGATTTCCTCGCCTTCGCTATCGGTCAGATAGACGCCCTTGGCGCGGGTGATGACGCGAGCACCCTCTTTCCCGAGCGCGCCATTGGCCGAGAATGGGTGCATGTGGTGGGCGGCATCCAGTGCCTGCAATTCGGCAGTAGGCATGTGATTTGTGATGGTCGACATCGGGGAATCTCCTGCAAGAGCGATTAGCGGTCACAATATGATCAAATTTTTTTCTGTCAATCGAATCGCATTTATCTAGGTAGATGACAAGGCACCTGCCATCAGCTCCATTCCCTGTTCGATGTCCTGCGCGGTGGCTTTCGCGACCCTGTCGGGGTCCTTACGGCGGAGCGCCGTTATGATATCTTTGTGGCGGTCGGGCAGGCTTTGGGTTCCGAAACGACCGCAAACGACACGCAGTGAAGGGCCGAACCGCAGCCATAACCGTTCCGCCAAATCGTTGAGAATCGGAGCGTCTGCGTAGGAATAGAGCGTTTCATGAAACAGGTGGTTGAGGCGCAGATATCCGCCGACGTCGCCGTCGGCGATGGTACGGTCCAACTGTTTATCGATCTGAGCCAGGTGATCTATTTCTACAGCGCTCATGTTGGTTGTCGCGCGTCTGGAAAGCTCTGATTCTATTGAAATTCTAGCGAAAATCATCTGCTGAACATCGCTATGTTTCAGCAAAGGTACGCTGACCCGGCGATTGCCCTGAAACATAAGCGCTCCGTCAGAGATCAGCCTGCGAATCGCTTCGCGAACAGGGGTCATGCCAACGTCCAGCGAATCAGTCAGCCCTTGAATGGTGACAGGCTGACCGGGGACCAGATCGCCATACATGATCTGGGCGCGCAGCGTCTGATAGACCTGCTCGTGGGCAGGTTGTTTCTGATCATCGGCCACTGGCCTCGGTGCCTTATTTTTGATCAAATCCAATTGGTTTGCCCTGTTTGCGATTGTGTTGACTTGCCAGGTGCCTGACCTCGTGAAACCATACGACGGATCGGGGAAAAACGCAAAACTTGATCAAATCCAAAAAAACGGGAAAATACCCGCACACTTGCAGGGAGAATAAAATGTCAATCAAAACGCTGACACTGACAGCGGTCATCGCACTGGGGACTTCGGCGGCCTTCGCTGAAGAAGTGCGTGTCTACAACTGGTCGGATTATATCGACGAAGACCTTTTACAGAAGTTCGAGGAAGAAACCGGTCTGACGCTGATCTACGACGTGTTCGACAGCAACGAGGTTCTGGAAACCAAGATGCTGGCCGGTGGGTCTGGCTATGATGTGGTGGTTCCGTCCGGCACGTTCCTTCAGCGCCAGATTCAAGCGGGGGCTTTCCAGCAACTGGATACTTCCAAGCTGGATAACTCGGGGAATCTTTGGGAAGTCATTCAGGAACGGACCGCAGGATACGACCCCGACAACGCCTTCTCGATCAACTACATGTGGGGAACCACGGGGATCGGCGTCAATGTTGGTAAGGTCAAAGAGGCGCTGGGCGATGACGTCGCGCTGAATAGCATGGAGTTGGTGCTGAACCCGGAAAACATGGAGAAGCTCGCCGGGTGCGGTGTGCATTTCCTGGATGCGCCTGCCGAGATGATCCCCATGACGTTGCAATATCTGGGCGAAGATCCGGACAGCCACGATCCGGACGTCATCCAGAAGGTCGAAGAAGTTCTGACCAGCGTGCGTCCGCATATCCAGAAGTTCCATAGCTCGGAATACATCAACGCTCTGGCCAATGGTGATATCTGCGTGGCCGTGGGTTGGTCAGGTGACATTCTACAGGCCCGCGACCGTGCGGCCGAGGCCGATAACGGGGTCGAGATAGAATACCATCCGTTCGCTGAAGGTTCGCTGATGTGGTTTGACCAGATGGCCATCCCGGCAGATGCTCCGAACCCAGAAGGCGCGCACAAGTTCCTGAACTTCATTCTGGATGCCAACAACATGGCTGCGGCGTCGAACTATGTTTATTACGCCAACGGCAACAAAGCCTCGCAAGAGTTCCTTGAGGAAGACGTGATCGGCGATCCGGCGATCTACCCGGACGACGCGACGATGCAGAATCTCTACATCACCACGCCCTACCCGGCAAAAACGCAGCGGGTTGTGACCCGTCTGTGGACCAAGATCAAATCGGGTACCTGATCCGATTTCCTAAGGCAGGGCGGGTTTCCCGCCCTGCCGTTTTTCTCAAGATTGCCGAACGGGGGCTGTAGTGAACTCTGACGTCTTTGCGCCGTGGGAAGACCCACAGGCGAAACCCTTGATCCAATTCCAGAATGTCACCAAGCGGTTTGGAGACTTTACGGCAATCGACAACCTGTCTTTGGATATTTTCGAGAAAGAATTTTTCGCTCTGCTGGGGCCATCGGGCTGCGGCAAAACCACGATGATGCGGATGTTGGCGGGGTTCGAAACACCCACCGAGGGCCACATCATGTTGGGCGGTCAGGATATCGACCCGATCCCGCCGAATAAGCGGGCGGTAAACATGATGTTCCAGTCCTACGCCCTGTTTCCGCACTTAAGCATCTGGGAAAACATCGCCTTTGGCCTGCGCCGGGACAACATGCCCAAACGCGACCTTGAGGACAGAGTCGAAGAAATGCTGCGCCTGACCCGGCTGACGCAATTCGCTCGTCGTAAACCGCACCAGATCTCGGGCGGGCAGCGGCAGCGGGTCGCTTTAGCGCGGTCTTTGGCGAAAGCGCCAAAACTATTGCTGCTGGACGAACCGTTGGGCGCGCTGGACAAGAAGCTGCGGCAGGACACGCAGTTCGAACTTATGGATATTCAGGAAAAGACCGGCACCACCTTTGTCATCGTGACCCACGATCAGGAGGAAGCTATGACCGTGGCCAGCCGCGTGGCCGTGATGGATCAGGGACAGCTGATGCAGGTCGCCACGCCGGACCGGATTTATGAGAACCCCAACTCGGTCTATGTCGCCGACTTTATTGGCGACGTAAATATCATCGAAGGCCGCGCCACCGCCAATGGCGAAGGCACATATCAGATCGATTGGGCCGAAGGGCAGGCCCCGTTGACCGCGACCTCGGCCAATGGGTTCGCGCAGGGGCAGGCCTGTCATCTGGCGATCCGCCCCGAGAAGGTAACTATCTCGGCCGACCGCCCGGCGGACGCGATCAATGCGGTGCAGGGCAAGGTCCATGACATCGCCTATCTCGGTAACCTGTCCACCTATCACGTCGAATTGCCCAACGGCACGATCATCAAGGCGCAGACGGCCAATACCCGCCGTATCTCGCGTCGGTCCTTTACCTGGGAAGACCCGGTCTGGCTGTCCTGGACAGCAACGGCTGCGGTTCTGCTGGCCGACTGATGCGCCGCGCCTTTCTGATCGCCGTCCCCTATGTCTGGCTGCTGGCGCTGTTTCTGGTGCCGTTTTTTATCGTCCTGAAAATCTCGCTGTCGGATATCGAACTGGCGATCCCGCCTTACACGCCAACGCTGGACTTCTCGCAGGGCTGGTCAGGAATCAAAGAGTTCTTCAGCCAATTGGATTTCGAAAACTTCGTCTGGCTGACCGAGGATGACCTGTATTGGAAAGCCTACCTCTCTAGCGTCAAAATCGCGGTGATTTCCACGTTTTTCACGCTGCTGGTTGGCTATCCCATCGCTTATGGCATGGCCCGCGCGCCGGTTGAATGGCGGCCGACGCTGATGATGCTCGTGATCCTGCCCTTCTGGACCTCGTTCCTGATCCGCGTCTATGCGTGGATGGGCATCCTGTCGAACGAAGGCTATCTGAACCAGTTGCTGCTGTGGACAGGGCTGATCTCGACCCCGCTGACCATTCTGAACACCAACACTGCCGTCTATATCGGCATCGTCTACACCTATCTGCCGTTCATGATCTTGCCGATCTATTCGGCGCTGGAACGGATGGACGAATCCCTGATCGAGGCCGCCGAAGACCTTGGTTGTTCGCGGGTTCAGGCCTTTTGGCTTGTGACAATCCCGCTGTCGCGCCCCGGTATCATAGCAGGCTGTTTCCTTGTGATGATCCCGGTGATTGGCGAATTCGTCATTCCCTCGCTTCTGGGCGGGTCAGGCACGTTGATGATTGGCAAGGTTTTGTGGGAGGAGTTCTTCTCGAATCGCGACTGGCCGGTGGCGAGCGCCGTGGCGGTAGTGCTTCTGCTGATCCTTGTGATCCCAATCGTGCTGTTCCAGCGAAACCAGCAGAAACAGACGGAGGCCGAGCAATGAACAGGCTAAGCTGGTTCAACGCGGTCTCGCTGACGCTGGGATTTGCGTTCCTCTATATCCCGATGATCATCCTGATCATCTTTTCCTTTAACGAAAGCAAGCTGGTCACCGTTTGGGCTGGCTTCTCGACCAAATGGTATGGTGAGCTGGTCCAGAACGAGGCGTTTCTTGATGCGGCATGGGTGACAGTCCGGGTGGCTGTGTTCTCGTCTACGCTGGCGACCATTCTGGGCACCGCCGCCGCCTATGTGCTGGTGCGCGGGGGGCGTTTCTTCGGTCGAACGCTGTTCTCCGGTATGATCTACGCCCCGCTGGTGATGCCCGAAGTGATCACCGGCCTGTCATTGCTGCTATTGTTCATAGGCATCGGGCTGGATCGCGGTATCCTGACCATCGTTCTGGCGCATACGACCTTTTCGATGTGTTTCGTATCGGTCGTTGTCTCGTCGCGCTTGGTCACGTTCGATCAGTCGCTGGAAGAGGCTGCTCTGGACCTGGGTTGTTCGCCCGCGCAAGCGTTTCGCCTAGTGACACTGCCGATCATTGCGCCTGCCGTGATTTCCGGCTGGTTGCTGGCCTTTACCCTGTCGCTGGATGATCTGGTGATTGCGTCCTTTACCTCGGGGCCGTCGGCCACAACCCTGCCGATCAAGATCTTCTCGGCAGTCAGGCTGGGTGTCAGCCCCGAGATCAACGCGCTGTCAACGTTGATGATCGCCGTCGTGACAGTGGGCGTCATTACCGCGTCGCTGGTGACAAAACGCGCCATGATGCGACAAAAGCAGGATGAAATGGCCGCGGCGCGTACCGAATGAAACGGCTGTTCCCGGACTACACTTATGGCCCCGGACCCCGGGAAGGATGCTGGTGGGATGAAACCATTCCCAGCCTGAATTGGCCGGAAATGAAAGGAGACCTGACGGTTGATGTCGCGGTTGTGGGTGGTGGGTTCACGGGCCTTTCCGCGGCGCTACATTTGGCGCAAGCGGGTACGTCTGTTGCTGTGCTTGAGGCCGAGACGCCCGGCTGGGGCGCGTCCGGGCGAAACGGTGGGTTCTGCTGTCTGGGTGGTTCAAAACTCAGCCCGAAGGCAATGTCCCGCAGGTTCGGAGCTTCTGCTGCGCGTGAATACGGACAAGCCGAAGCGGACGCCGTTCATCTCGTGGCTGGTCTCCTAAGGGACCATCGGATTGAGGCGGATGTCCATTCGAAAGGAGAAACCCAGCTGGCGCACAATGCGCGGGCCATGTCAGCCCTTAGGAAAGGTGCGGATTCGACCGGAGTTTTGCACGAAGCCAAGGACTTGCCCGGTCTCGGTTTTGGTGGCGCGTTTCATGGCGGGTATACGAACCCTGTGGGATTTGGCCTGAATCCCCGGAAATACTTGTTCGGACTGGCCGAAGCGGCGCAGAGAAATGGTGCAAAACTGTTTCAGAAAAGCGCCGTTCAGACACTGCAAAAGATCGCTCAGGGTTTTGAGGTCACAACACCTGTAGGGAAAGTGCGTGCATCAAATGTCCTGATTTGCACCAATGGGTATTCCAGCGAGGATGTGCCGAACTGGATGTCCGGGCGCTACATGCCCGCCCAGTCCACGGTACTGGTGACTCGTCCCTTGACCAATCACGAGTTGGCGGCGCAAGGCTGGACCACGGATCAGATGTCTTATGACACGCGGCACCTGCTGCATTATTTCCGGCTGATGCCCGACCGGCGGTTCCTGTTTGGAATGCGCGGCGGGCTGCGATCCTCACCCCGAGCTGAGGCTGCGATTCGCCATAAGGTTCAACGTGACTTCACACAGACGTTCCCGGAATGGAGCGCAGTGGATATCACCCATATCTGGTCGGGAATGGTGTGTTTGACACGGGGGTTAACGCCCTATGTGGGGCCAGTTTCGGGCCAGCCTGGCATGTTTGCAGGGTTTGCGTTCCACGGCAACGGCGTCGCGATGGGGACTTATTGCGGGCGCGCACTTGCCCAGTTGGCCCTTGGTCAAGGCCCGCAGCTTCCCACTCCGATGACGCGCACTCCTCCCCGGTTTCCGCTGGGGCCCTGGCGGAGGGCACTGATGCCGCCCGCCTATTGGATGATGGGGCTTGCGGACATGTGACCCGGTCACTGTGACTCGAGTTCCAGTTCCAGACCCTTTGTATAGTCTTCGGCCCCGCGCTCGATACGCCACAGGCAATAGGCCGCCATGCGCCAGGCATACCAGGGACGCAACGCAAGATAGCGTGACGTTGTGGCCGGGTGATTATAGGCCGCCAAAAAGGCGTTTTCCTCATCGGGGGTCAGGGGCGCGCCGCGATAGACTTGTTGCATGGCAGGCGACAGGAACATGGCAAGGTCTTCGCAGGGGTCGCCCTGTGCGGGGCATTGCCAGTCGATCAAAGTCAATGCCGAACCGTCGACCAGAATATTGCCGGCCACCGGATCTCCATGGATCAAGCAGGTTTGGTGAGACGGCGGAACCGATGTCGTCGGGCGCATTCGGTTGAGGCGGGCCTTCATCGCGGACTCGCACCCGCTCAGAATGTTTAGCGTGTGAGCCTCCAAGTCGGTGCTTCCGTTGCACCCGGCTGGGGCCTGAACCGGGATTTTAAGGTCGTGCAAATCGCGCAGTAATGCACCGACAGCCTCTGGCCCGGTCGACCAGGGCGATCCCGGCGCATGGTCGTAGAATACCCAATGACCCTGCCCATGCGTCCCGGTGGTTCTCAAACGCGGCACAAAACCGGTCTGTTCCAATGCGCGCAGACACCGCGCCTCAAGTTCGGGATCATTGCGAAACAGGGGATTGCACGGATTGGCACGGTAGAGCTTTAGGACCTTGTCACCATCTCCGCCGAGCACTTTCCACACCTGATTGGTGCGCCCGCCATACAAGGTGCGAAACTGCGCACCCGCTCCGATAAGCCCGGCGTCGCGCAGCCGGTTGACAAGGTCTTGTGGAGGAGGCGTCTGGTCAGGCAGCGGGATCACCGTTTGAAAAACGAGTCGAGGGTTGCAAACCTTTGGCCTGTCTCGCCTCTTAGATCAAGCGCCCGCTCTGACTGCAGTCACGTCTCCAACCGGCACAACCTGCCCGCTTTCCAAGGTCAGAAGGACAGCACCCTCTCCAATTTGTGCTTCCACCACCCGGTTGTAGACCGCGGCCAGCTGCTGTGACACAAGCTCTTCGCCGTCATAGCTTTCCAAAGTGGCCGAATAAGAGCCGGTTGGCAGGGGCGTGCCGGTACCGTCTGTGCCTGCCCATTCGAACTCTGCCTGATCGGTCGGAACGGGGATGCGGTCGATCACTGCCCCGTCCTTGTCGCGGATGACCGTGACGGCGCTGTCCGCCGCCGCGCTGGCCTGCGCAAGCAAAGTAACGGGCTGGCCATCAAAGCGGAACGCGGCCGGTGACCGGACTTCCATCCCGACCCAGCTGGCAAGCTCGCCCATATCCACGTTGCCCATCGACAAGGCCAGACCAGTCAGAAGGTCGTTGGTCTGGACCTGTTGCTCGACCATCGAAAACTGCGCCAGTTGCGAGGCGTATTCCGTCGAGTCCAACGGCTCAAGAGGGTCCTGATTCTTTGCTTGAGCCGTAAGCATCAGCAAGAAGGTTTCAAAATCCGAGGCCAGCCCGGATGAAACCGAAGGTGCGGTGGTCTGTGCCGTGTTACCGGGTTGAGTTGCAGATTGAATAGGAGTGATCATTGTTAAAGCCTTATGTCGATGCGCCCTAGGGTGCCAATTATTGGTCGGGCCGAAGGGTCTGGTTGCGCTTGGGTCGCGTGTTCGGGTTCTGATGCCGCAGTGTGCGCGTCGTTCTGTTCGTCCGATCCCGTGTCAGACGAAGTCCCGAGATCGAAAGACAAATCCCCCAGTCCAAGGGACTTGAACTCGGCCTCCAGCAACGAGATGTGCCGCCGCATCATGTCCAGTGTTTCGGGGCGTTCGGTGGCGATCGTCAGATGCAGCCCATCGTCGCGGCCATTCATGACGATCGAAACACGCCCCAGTTCTTCGGGGTTAAGAGCGATTTCGATCATACCTGATTGCGGGCGCGCGTGGATTGCCGCAGCCATTTGACCCGCGACGGCGCGGGCCGTCTCGGCGCGGGCAGATGCGGTTAAAGCTTGCGCGGCTGCCAACGTATCTCGGGCTGAGGATGTGGGTGATACATCTTTGAAAGCCGAGATTTCGTCTAATTCGGGTGTGGCAGAAACGTCGGGGACAACAGGGTTTTTTTCTGTCGCCATGATCTGCATTTGAACAAGGCTGGTTGCTGTATTGATTGACGTGCGTGGCTGCGCGGCCGGAGCGTCCTGAACTGGCTCGACCAGATTCGGATCGGCTGCATTTTCTGACAGAACCGGTGCCGGCGGTTTGGACGTTTGAGTTGCTTGGGCCAGTGATGTCGAATTCACCGCCCGATGAACGTCAGGCGCTACGGGCACGGGAGTCTTGGTCGGTGAAACATGCGGTAGATCAGACGCGACACGGCCGGAATGTTGGATTGGTTTATCCGACTTGACGATGATGGCAGCCGCCGCCTCGCCCCTGACCGCCGGTTTATCCGGCGCTAGTGCATTCCCAAAAACTAGAATGGCGCGATCTGGTCGGACCTCAGGATTGCCATTGGCCAACGAGGTTGATTGGTCAGTTGGCAAAGGCTCAGCATCTGTAGGTTCGTCGCTGATGGGCAGCTCATGTTGTACCGCCTCAGCCTCTGGCGTCGGAACATCCGGCGTTTCGTCATCATCGGTGGTTGTTTCTGTTTGCTCGTCCAGAACGGATTGAAACGAACCCGCCTCTTTCTGTTCAGGCTGTTCCTGCGCGTTCTGGTTGCCTTTTGCATGGGTGGTCGGCGCTGACATCGCCGCTGTAAGAGGGTTGGGCATTTTGCTCCGACTCCGGTTGTGTGACCCGAAATCTGCCTGCAGGAAGTTACGTTTATTTTAACCGCTTTCGCCTTTGATCAAGAAAGTTCGACGTAAATTTCGGAGAAAACAATGCAGATCTCTGCGATCTTACCTACGCATCAAACACCCACCACATCCGACAGGCTGCGCTCTGCCGCGGTCGAGATTGAGGCAGCGTTTCTTTCGGAAATGCTCAAGTCGGCAGGGTTGGGTGAAGCGCGCAAAGCCTTTGGTGGCGGTGCGGGCGAAGACCAGTTCTCATCTTTTCTTGTTCAGCACCAAGCACGCCAGTTGGCCGAATCCGGTGGCGTTGGTCTTTCAGAAATTCTTTTGCGGTCCATGATGGAGAAAACCAATGCCGACAAAATCTGAACCTGATCTGGTGCAGTCTCTTGAAGAGGTTTTGGATCTGGAGCGCTCTGCTCTGATCGAAGGTGATCTGGATCGCCTTAATCATATGGTCCCTGCAAAGGAAAAACTGATTGGGGCGATCAACGAACTGGATGTGTTCGACAGCGAGGATTTGATTCGCGTGCAAAAAAAGGTCGAGCGGAACCAGGCACTACTGAACAGCGCGGCGGATGGGATTCGCGCTGTGGCCGCGCGCATGGCCGAACTGCGCCGGGTGCGTCAGGAATTCAGCACTTACGGGGCTGATGGGCAACGCAATGGCTTCGCGGTGCGTAGTCACCCGAAACTGGAAAAACGGGCCTAGATGTCGGTTTGATTCAAATCCGAATTTTTCCGCGTTTGGGTTTTAGCACTCCGTTAGGGGATCGGCGGCAAAGGTGGTCGGGCATCTGAAACAGCAGGTGGCGCGAACAGCCCGACGGCGGATCGCAATGATCAGAAAGACGTTAAAGCCCGCATGTGGTGCGGGGTTAGCACGGGCGCAAAGGGCCCATACGAAAAAAGGAAGAAGCTATGTCCAGCATTCTGACCAACAATGGCGCAATGGTTGCGCTGCAGACCCTGAAATCGGTCAACAAGAACCTGGCGATGACCCAGAACGCGATCTCGACCGGTAAAGATGTTGCTACGGCCAAAGACAACTCGGCTGTGTGGGCAATCTCGAAAGTCATGGAATCCGACGTCAAAGGGTTCAACGCGATCAAAGACAGCCTCGCCTTGGGTGAGTCCACTGTCGCGGTGGCGCGGAACGCATCGGAAACCGTGACTGACCTGCTGAACCAGATGAAAGGCAAGATCGTCGCGGCGCAGGAAGACAACGTGGATCGCGGCAAGATCAACGACGACGTGACCGCGCTGCGCGATCAGATCACCGCTGTTGTCGGAGCGGCCCAGTTCAACGGGCTTAACCTGGTTAACGGGTCGGCTGGTTCAGCTTCTATTCTGGCTTCGCTGGATCGTGACGCGACGGGCGCTGTTACGGCTTCTTCCATTACCGTCACGGGGCAGGATCTGTCGGTTGGGGGTTATACGGCCAATGACATTTTCTCGGGCAGCTCAGCGGGTGCCTCGGCCAACGGTGACACTGTCGCGATCGCGCTGGACAATGGTGGCGGTAACGAACAGATTGAAATCGCCGAAAACGCCGCCGCCTTTGCGGCCGGAGACAGCGTTAGCCTTACTGTTGGCGACAAGACCGTGTCCTATACCGTGACCGCTGATGATGCTGCAGCGACAACAACGGCTGACATCGTTGCCATTGCTTTGAAAGGCAAAGTAGACGAGTTGGGTGTCGCCGGTTTGACCGTGGATTATGACAGCGGCACGCCAGGTACACTCGATTTCACCAATGCCGGTGGCAATGACCTGACTGTCAGTGGTCAGTTCGCCAATGCTGGTTCTGGTGGTCTGGGTGCTTTGTCTTCGATTGATGTGTCCACCGGTGCCGGTGCCACCGCCGCTCTGGGCACGATTGAGACATTGATCGACACGGCTATTGATGCCTCGGCGGCCTTCGGTTCGTCGCAGGGCCGGATCGAAACCCAGAAAGAGTTCATTTCGAACCTGGCGGACTCGTTCAAATCCGGTATCGGTTCGCTGGTTGACGCCGACATGGAAGAGACCTCGGCCCGTCTGCAGGCCCTGCAGGTGCAACAGCAGCTGGCCACCCAGTCGCTGTCGATCGCCAATCAGGCACCACAGTCAATCCTGTCGCTGTTCCGTTAAGTTCAGGAACCTGGACGGGGCGTGGTTTCGCGCCCCGTCCCTGATCGCCCGCAGACGGCCTATTGGAAGGATTTCAAGTGACTCCGCAAACTCTTGCACAGCGTGCGTATGCACAAACCGCCGCCCCGACCCGCACACCGCGAGACACCGAGTATGAGGCGATTTCAAAGATCACACATCGCCTTAAGGCAGCGGCTGCGCGCCAGAAATCGGATTTTGGGGCATTCGTTCACGCGTTGCACGAAAACCGCCGCCTGTGGACGGTACTGGCCAGTGGTGTCACAGATTCCGACAACGCGCTACCAAACGAGCTGCGCGCCCGGATTTTCTATCTGGCCGAGTTTACCGAACAACACAGCAGCCAGGTTCTGGGCAACAAGGCAAGTGTTGAGCCATTGCTCGAGATCAATATGGCCGTACTGCGTGGTCTCCGTCAGAGGGGGACTGCCTGATGGGAGGACTTGTTCTAAAACTCGCCCCGAAAGAGAGAGTGTTAATCAATGGGGTAGTCGTTGAAAATGGCGATCGTCGAAGCCGATTTTCGATCATGACCCCACAGGCGAATGTGTTGCGTTTGCGCGATGCAATTCACCCGAATGAGGTCAATACACCTGTCCGCCGTGTTTGCTATGCCGCCCAGCTTGTCCTGTCGGGCGATATGGAGCCGGGAGACGCCCGCCAACAGCTGTTGCGCCGGGTTGAGGAACTGAGCCAGGTGTTTACCGACGCAGATAGTCGCAAGGTTCTGGCTGAAGCAACCGAAGCGCTACTGACCGAGCAGTATTACAAATGTCTCAAATCCTTGCGTGCGCTGTTGCCGCGTGAGGAACGGTTGATGGCCTATCAGCAATGACATTCCAGCCGGTCATTCCCACTGGCGGCATTGTTGGCTGGCGTTTTCTGCAGCGCACTTATGACGCGCAGATCGAGAGCTTTGCATCGTCTGCCGTCAATGAGCGTGAGTCGCAATACTTCTTGGACAACATTGGCAAAGTGCAAACCGCCGAGGATCTGGTTTCAGACCGACGGTTGCTTCAGGTTGCATTGGGTGCGTTTGGACTGGAGGGTGATATCAATAATCGCTACTTCATCCAGAAGATATTGTCGGACGGCACCAGCGCGGATGACGCCTTGTCCAATCGGCTGGCAGATGGCCGGTACCGAGAGTTTTCCGAAGCTTTTGGTTTGGGCCCAGGTGAAATTCGACGCACTGGCCTGGTCACGTTCATGGAAGACATTGCGCGCGACAATGTTGTCTCGCGGTTCGAAGTTGCCGTTGGAGAACGCGACGATACGATGCGTATTTCGCTCTATGCGCGCCATGCTTTGGCTGATCTCGCGGCGGAAGACACAAGCGCGGATACGAAATGGTTTGATCTGATGGGTTTGCCTCCGTTGCGCAGCATGATGGAAACAGCGCTTGGTTTGCCGTCCAGTTTCGCGCAACTCGACCTGGACCGGCAGTTAGAGGTGTTCAAAGACCGGCTGTCTCGTGCAACAGGATCAGAAGATCTGAGCCAGTTCACTGACGAATCTGCAATCGACCAATTGACGGACAGGTACTTGGCTCGAAGTCAGATTTCCCAGCTGCAAAGCACGATCTCGCCAGCGCAAACAGCCCTGATCCTGCTGGGTGGTTAGCCGTTGGCGTCACGCCAGCAGGATTAATCGAAACCCGTTCAAACAGGAACTGTGGTTTCAGCCGTTCAGGACGGCGTCAGCAGCCGTTCGCAGCGCATAGGACTCGACCGGTTTCGACACATTGTGAAGCTTAACATCACCCAGTGGGATAGCGTCGGCACATGCGGGAACAATATCGGCCGAAACCACGATCCGGTGATTGACTGTTTTGCCATACTCCCCAAGGCGTGCAGCAATATTGGCGGCTTGGCCGACCACTGTAAAATCCAGCCGTTCACGCGACCCGACATTGCCGTAAGTCACGCGCCCAAAGGCCACGCCGATCGAACAATCACAATGAATGTCTGATCCCGATTGACGCAACTCGCCCAGCTTTTCGACTATTTGCACAGCCGTTTTCTGCGCATTGTCACGTGCCGACTGGGCATCTTCCCCGGCGGGGAAGACAGCCAGAACCGCGTCTCCGATGAATTTCAGGACTTCACCTGCGTTCTCATGGACGATGTTTGAGACGGTTTCGAAGAAATCATTCAGAAGACTGATGTAGGTTTCCCGCCCCAACCGTTCTTCAAGGCTGGTCGAGTTGCGCAGATCACAGAACATGATCGCCGCATCAATCTCGTCCCCGTCACCCCGCCGGATTTCACCGCCCAGCACTCGCGCGCCCGAGCGTTTGCCCACATAGGTTTCCAGAAGGACCTGCGCGTTTTCCCGCTGCATGAACACCTCGTAGAACCGCGCGATGACCGAGGAGCATTCGAATACCAGCCCCAGATTCTCGGTGGTGAAGCCATCCGGATGGTCGCAGGTCAGCGTTATGACATTGGTGCGCCCGTCAGAAAACGGCAGCGGCATGGCGACGTAATCGGTCGCACCTTTGGCGCGCAGATCCTCAATAATGGGAAAGCTATTGTGCGGGTTCTCATCATTCAGGCGTTGTCGTACACCGCCCAACCCATTGGAAACATGGCGCAGTGGGCTGTTGATGTAAGCGGGATGATCATGGATTTCGTAGGTCGGCACATTGGTCGAAATCTCGTCTTTGTCCTTTTCCCAGATGTAGTGTTTGCCTGCGATCAAAGGGTGCAGTGACCAGACAAGAATACTCAGCCGCTGAATTGCGATCCCGTGTTCCAGCATCTTTTCTGCCAGCGCCTTGGTAAACTCCTCGGACGTCTTGATGTCCGAGGCCCCCCGCATCAACCAGTCGATCAGCGGGCCGCTGATATTGCCGTCATCTGGCGTCTTGAGCCGGTTATCGCCCAAATCCATCCGATCATAAGCGGTTGATGCAAACCCTATATGGCCCTGAATGATCTTGCTTTCAGGCAGGGCATCTTCGTAAGCCCAGACTGAGCTTGCCAAGGTTTCACCCGGCAGCAACACGTCCTGATAGGTGGCGGTGCCTTTGAACGGGCAGAAGGTTTGCAGATCGGTTTCAGCGCTCAGGTCGATCAGAACATCCTGGCGCGGGATATAGATCATCGGCGGCAACCGTGTTTCGTACATCACCTTGGCGTCTGCGCTTTGCGCCAGCAGGATGTCACCCCGGTATACCGAGACCAAGCCATTCAATCGTTCGACAGTGATTCCATAGCCACTGGACTGTGGTGCTGCGTGGACGTTCATAGGTAACCTCCTTGGCACAGGTTCCTAAAGGATGGGGCTTTTGCGCAGTTATTCCAAGGGGCGCGGTGCATTTTTCGAGAGCGTGAACCGAGCAATCAAACCATCTGAATGACGTCTTTCTCGATGGACAGCATGTACCCTTTTTTGGCGATGTTCTTGACCAGCAACTCGCTGACCATCTGATTGCCCAACGCATCCCGCAACCGTTTGATCCGTGTCGCGCCCGCGGCCTCGTCGCAATCGGCAGCATCCTTGCCTGAAATCACAGCCTCAATCTGAGCGCCTGACAGCATCTCGTCATCCAGCCGGGATTCAGCCAGAACAGACAAGGTCTCCATCGCGGCAGGGGTCAGTTTGAAATCCATGTTGTTGAGGTAAACAGTGTTTTCTTCGCGGCTGATCAAAAGGGACGTAACTTGTATACCCGTACGTTCGATCTGGGCCATGCGCCGGTTCAGCAAAACCAACATGACCAGAAACACAAGCGCGGTGACCAGCATCGCGCTGGCGAACACCAACAACACGAAAATCACCATCCGATAGCTTGAGAGCGTATCCGCAAACGCCGTGCCCGATTGGGCCAGAATCTCGAGCAGCCGGATTTCGGTCTGCGCGGTCAGATCGCTTTCGACAAACAATCGTTCGACGCGGGCGTTAAAGGCGTTTGCGTCGGGCAGAGTCCAGAATAGGAAGATGGCGGCCGTCACCAGAATCAATACGATTGCTGCAATTCCTGCGCCGACCAGACGTACTCCGGATCGTCGGGCCTCAGTAACGGAGATAGAATTGTCCGGCATTTGCCTTCCTTTTACCCAGCCCTTCCGGCCCAAACACCGACATCACGTTCAGCAAGGTCCAGCCCGACCCGCGCAGCCGTTGCGACACTTCTTGGGTCGCCTTGCCCTTGTCGCAGGCCGACAGTTGCATCACCCCGTAGTGCAGGCGCAGGGGGTTGTCCTGTTTTGCCTTGTAATCGGCATAACAATCCGCCGCTGCCACAGAGCTTGCGACCGATATCAGGGCCAGAACAGCCAAGAAAGATAGGATCTGTTTCATAGGCCGCATCCTGCGCATGGCTTGGCCTGATATTCAATAACCCAAGGGGTTTTGGTGTCCTGATATTCGATAACATTTGCCCGTTATTGCTTGTCTGAGGGGGGCGTCCTCATTGTCGGTGCAACGAATTCGCGATCGTTCACGGATCGCCCCAGCACTAAAAGGACAAGCACCATGCATCGGAAATTCATCGCCCTGATCGTAGCAACTGCCATCACCATAACAGGTGTTTCAGTGTCGCAGGCGCGGGCCGCAGATGCCAAGGACATTCTGGGTGGCCTAGCCGCCATCGCGATCATTGGCGCCGGCGTGCACTACTACAACAAAGAAAAAGACAAAGACCGTGACCGTCGTCATCGTTCGCACGTTCAGACACCCAAGCCGGTTCACCCACATCACCCGGTTCGCCCGCTGCCCCACCGCGTGGCCAAGTATGATCTGCCGAAACACTGCCTGCGGACGTACGAACGTTACTCGCCTCAACATGCGCTTTTGGGGCCGCGTTGTCTGAAAAAGTATTACAAATACACCAATAGCCTGCCGCAAGAGTGCAAAGTCGGTTTCTGGAATGGCAAAAAGGTCAAGCGCGCCTACGAGCCCGCCTGCCTGCGCCATCATGGGTACCGCGTGGTTTACCAGTAACCGTTTTCGAGTAGGAGCGGCGCCACAGAAGCGCCGTGCAGGAGAGGGTGGCGCAAGCTGCCCTCTCTTTTTTGTTGCGGACGGTGGCGAAACACGGTTTGCCAGAAAGGATGACGACTCCGAATTATGACATCGAACAATCAGCCAAAGCCCATGGGTATGTGCGGATCGCGGGCGTGGATGAGGTGGGTAGGGGCCCCTTGGCCGGACCCGTGGTTGCTGCTGCAGTGATTCTGAACCCTGGGGACATTCCGCAGGGGCTGAACGATTCCAAGAAGCTGACCGACAAGCGTCGCGCTGCGTTGGACACTTCAATACGTGAACGGGCCGAGTTTGCGGTGGCCCAGGCCACAGTTGCCGAGATTGATACACACAACATCTTGCGCGCCTCGCATATCGCGATGGAGCGCGCAGTGGCCGCCTTGGACCCGCCCCCGGATTATGTGCTGATCGACGGCAACATGATTCCGCGCGGTTTGTCGATCCCGGCGCAGGCGGTGGTCAAGGGGGATGGGCGGTCGGTCTCAATTGCAGCGGCATCGATCCTTGCGAAAAACTGGCGCGATCAGGCGATGGTGGATTTGGCGCAACAGCATCCCGGCTACGGGTGGGAGTCGAATGCAGGCTATCCGACAAAAATGCATCGCGAAGCGTTGCGAAATCTTGGTGTGACCCCACACCATAGACGTTCGTTCAAACCGGTCCACAATATCTTGTATCAAGAGTAAATCGTAAGCTGCTGATTCAAAAAAGAAATTGACGGCGATTCGTCTTTGACTCATCCTTGTCTCAACCAAATGAGCGCAAAAGCGCCGTGGATACTTGAGGCAGTATAATGACCATAACCACCAAAAAGGGCGCAAAAGCGCTCCCTTTAAACACGATTCTATCCGGAGACTGCATCGATGTGATGAACAGTCTGCCCGAGGCGTCGGTTGACCTGATCTTTGCAGACCCGCCGTATAATTTGCAGCTGAAAGGTCAGTTGCACCGCCCGGATAACTCTCAGGTGGATGCGGTTGATGATCACTGGGATCAGTTTTCCAGCTTCGGGGCCTATGACCAGTTCACGCGCGAATGGCTGAAAGCAGCGCATCGCCTGTTGAAGCCCAATGGTGCGATTTGGGTAATTGGTTCATATCACAACATCTTCCGCGTTGGCTCGGCCCTTCAGGATGCTGGGTACTGGATTCTGAACGACGTCGTCTGGCGCAAATCGAACCCGATGCCGAATTTCCGCGGCAAACGCTTTACCAACGCGCATGAGACGATGATTTGGGCGTCCAAGCGTGAAGGCGCGAAATACACGTTCAATTACGAGGCCCTGAAGGCGTTGAACGAGGGCGTACAGATGCGCAGCGACTGGGTGCTGCCGATCTGCACCGGTCATGAACGTCTGAAAGATGAAAACGGCGACAAAGCGCATCCGACGCAAAAGCCTGAATCGCTGCTGCACCGCGTGTTGGTCGGTTCGACCAATCCGGGCGATGTGGTGTTGGATCCGTTCTTTGGTACGGGCACGACCGGCGCGGTTGCCAAGATGCTGGGGCGGGAGTTCATCGGCATCGAACGCGAGGAAAGCTATCGCAGGGTCGCCGAAAAGCGCATCGCCAAGGTTCGCAAATTCGACCGCGAGGCGCTGGAGGTCAGCGCCAGCAAACGCGCCGAGCCGCGCGTGCCGTTCGGCCAGTTGGTTGAACGCGGCATGCTGCGTCCGGGGGAAGAGCTGTATTCCATGAACCAGCGTCACAAGGCCAAGGTGCGCGCCGATGGCACGCTGGTGGGCGACAACGTCAAAGGCTCGATCCATCAGGTGGGGGCGCATCTGGAAAACGCGCCGTCCTGCAATGGCTGGACCTATTGGTGTTTCAAACGCGACGGCAAGACCGTGCCGATCGACGTGCTGCGCCAGCAGATCCGGGCTGAAATGCACAACTGAATACCGCCGGTGCCTGTGGCCTGACACAAGGCACTAAGCCTTGCCCCGCCGTTCTCGGCGGGGTCTTTTGTTTTCATCACATTCCCATTTCGGTATGAATTCGATATAGCCCGCCGCGCACCGAGGGAGCCTCAGCCATGTCGGATACCACAGCCAGCGAATCCCGGTTTGGCCGGTTTTTTGTGACACAACCAGACAGCTACGATCTGGACAACAAATACACCGAGGCCGCGCTGGAAAAGCACAAGCGCGAAGGGTTGGAACTGGCCGTACGCGCACGTTGGGTCGCGATGGGACTGACCGGTGTGCTTTTGGTCTTTCTGAATCCCCAGTGGGAGGTGATGTGGTATCATTTCATTCTACTGCTGATCTGCGCAAACGGTTGGTTCATCCGACGTGCGGGCCGTGTCGGGCAATCGCGGGTCGAACTGCTTTTGATCTTTGTGGATCTTCTGATCATGACGCTGGGCATGATCATCCCGAACCCGTTCAGCGACGACGTCCGGCCACTGGCCATGCAGTACAGGTTCGATAACTTTCAGTATTTCTTCATTATTCTGGCGGCGGGAACACTTGCTTATTCCTGGCGGACAGTTGTGGCAATCGGGTCGTGGACTGCGATGATGTGGACTATTGGCTGGATCGTTGCGTGGTGGGTTGCGACTCCGATACCCGGTCTCAGCGAACGGGTTGCTCAGGCGTTGGCTGGCTATCCTGACGTGGCCGAGTTCATGGACCCAAACAGCTTTATGCCGTCGCTGCGCATTCAGCAGGTCATTGTGTTCGTGATGGTTGCCGTGACGTTGGGTATCTCGATGCGACGGCTGAACCGGTTGTTGATGACAAATGCCGGGTTGGAGCGGGAGCGCGCCAACCTGTCGCGCTATTTTTCGCCCAATGTGGTGGAAGAGCTGAGCCAAAATGATGAGCCGCTCAAACAGGTACGCAAGGAAAATGTCGCGGTTTTGTTCATAGATATCGTTGGGTTTACCAAATACGCGGCCGGGCGCGATCCATATGAAGTGATCGAAGTCCTACGCGGGTTTCATGCCCGGATGGAGACCGAGGTGTTTCGCCATCACGGCACGTTGGACAAGTATCTGGGGGACGGGTTGATGGCCACGTTCGGAACTCCGGTGCCCACGCCGCTGGACGCCAGTAATGCTGTGGCTTGCGCGCGGGACATGGTGGGGGTCATCAACCGTTGGAATGTTGAAAGACGGCGGCTGGGCGAGCCGGAAATACGGGTTGGGATCGGTGTTCATTACGG
This sequence comes from Ruegeria sp. YTSC325, assembly GCF_059609525.1. Classification (NCBI taxonomy): domain Bacteria; kingdom Pseudomonadati; phylum Pseudomonadota; class Alphaproteobacteria; order Rhodobacterales; family Roseobacteraceae; genus Ruegeria; species Ruegeria sp. YTSC325. Next base: position 131,302 of record NZ_JBXWLY010000006.1, on the reverse strand, counting down.
CTCGGTCGTATTGGGAGATATTGGGGCGAACCGGTTGGAATTTGCCGTCATAGGCGATGCGGTGAACGTGGCCGCAAAACTAGAGGCGCTGACCCGCGATTTTGACGTCAAAGTGGTGCTGAGTGACGAGGTTTGTGCCCAGCTTTCCGAGGAAGGATCAAACGCTGCGACTTTGACCGAAGGATTTGTGCGACGTACAGGTCAGAGCGTGCGGGGTGTAGAGCATCCGATGGATATTTGGGTGATGTAGGTGCTCCCGCCAGTCTGTACGGCATCAAAGATGCCCTAAAGACTGTTGGGCCGGGCAGCGCGCGGGAGCGCGCTGCGGTCATGCGGAGGGCAACGGGTTTCGCGACTTATTGTAGGGCGTCCAGTTGGTTATCTCGGGGTAGTATTGCCGCCTCCATGCCTTGACACGGGGGTTCATAACGCGCCTCCACAGGGGCGGTATCATGGCGGCAACAGTCATAACGGGATAGCCGTAGGGCAATTGCGGCGCTGCGTCCTGTGAATGGTGTTGCAGCAGGGGAAAGCGGCGGTTGGGTTTGTAGTGGTGGTCCGAGTGGCGCTGTAGATTGATCAGCAGCCAGTTCGACGCCTTTTGCGAGGCATTCCACGAGTGGCGGGGCTGGACATGCTCGTATTTGCCCTCGCCCAAGTGTTTCCGGGTCAGGCCGTAGTGTTCGACATAATTCACCAGCTCCAGTTGCCAGATCGCAACGCCGGCCTGAATCAGGAACAAGGCAAGGCCGGAAAGACCTCCGATCAGCAGGGCCAGCAGCAGCATTCCTGCCTGCAACGCCCAATAGCGCCAGAACGGGTTTGCGCGGTCTGTCCACGGGCGATCTTTGCGGGCCAGCTTTTCGCGCTCGGCGCGGAAGGCCGAAGTTAGGCATTGCCACAGGACACGAGGGTAAAAGCGATGGAAGCCTTCGTTATATCGGGCGGTGACAGGATCTCGGGGGGTGCCGACAAAGCGGTGATGGACCAGCAGGTGTTCCGATCGGAAATGTGAATACAGCACCATCGCCAGCAAGATATCCCCCAGCCAGCGCTCAGCCCGGCCTTTTTGATGCATCAGCTCGTGGCTGTAATTGATCCCGATCGTGCCCGAGATTACGCCCATGCCAAAGAACAGCCCGATCTTGGACGCCGTGGACAGGTGGTTTGTATGTGTCGCGAACCAGATCAACCCGAACAGGGTCAGGAACTGAACCGGCACCCACGCTTTGGTCAACAGGATATGCCAGTGCAGCGCAGTGTCGGGAGTGTCGGGGTCGGCGTTGCTTAGTTCCAGCCCGGTTAGCTTATCCAGTGCGGCAAAGGCCCACCATGTTGAAAGTGGCACCAAAACCACCCACCACCCGCCTAGAACAGCAGTGACCCAGATCAGTGGGATTAGCAGGAATGAAACCCAGAACGGCAGGGCTGATTGCCATCGGGACAGGATGTCTGGTGCGATCATGTATCAGGCTCCGCAGAGATTGAGGCGAGTCTAGCCACAGTTCGAATCGCTGTACAACGCGTTATCGACCGCGCCACAGGTCGTGCGCCTTGCGCATTACCGTTGGCAGATCACCTGGGCGAAACTGGTGTTTGTCTAAGATTATCAGACCGTCGGGCGACGTGTCGTCTGGCAGGTCGGTCGTCCAGACGCGCAAGATCAGATGAAAATGAGTGAAGGTGTGGCGCACCTCTGCAGGCAGAACTTGCCAATCGGCAGCAAAAGGGGGCGTTTCGACCGGCGCGTCGGACCAATCAGAGCCAGGCCAGCCTAGCATTCCGCCCAACAGTCCTTTGTCGGGGCGGCGTTCTAGCAAAACGGCCCCGTCTCGTCGCTGGGCGATGTAAACATGGCCGTATCGCGTTGGTTTTGGCTTCTTTGGCGTTTTGCGCGGCAGGTCCGCCTGTGTTCCGGCCTTGCGGGCCCGACAGGGTTCGCGCAAAGGGCAAATTCCACAGGCCGGAGATTTTGGCGCGCAGATCGTTGCGCCTAAATCCATCACGGCCTGAGCATAATCTCCGGGTCGGGCCTGCGGGGTGTGTGCGGCGGCCTTGTCTTTCAGCTGCGGTTTTGAGCCGGGCAGGGGATCGTGTATGTCGTGCAGCCGTGCCATGACACGTTCGACATTGCCGTCCAGCACCGTCTCGGGGCGATCGAAGGCAATGGCCGAGATAGCGGCGGCAGTATAAGGGCCGATGCCGGGCAGCGTCAGCAAAGCTTCGTAGGTGTCGGGGAACTGACCGCCATGTTCGTCCGCCACCACGCGGGCGCATTTCAGCAGGTTGCGAGCGCGGGCGTAGTATCCCAAGCCGGCCCACTCGCCCATGACCTGATCATCTAGGGCTGCGGCCAGCGCCTGCACCGTGGGCCAACGCGTCGTGAACCGCATGAAATAGTCGCGCACGGCGGCCACGGTGGTCTGTTGCAGCATCACTTCGGACAGCCAGACACGATAGGGGTCGGGCAGCACCCCGGCGGCCCGATCTGTGGGGCTGACGCGCCACGGCATCTGGCGGGCGTGGCGGTCGTACCAGCCCAGCAATTCGCTGCTGACGTCAAATTCGCCTGTGTCACGCAATTTTTAATCATCTCCCTGTCGGGTTTCGCTGGCGCCCGGTGTTCTGCCCTCTACAATAGTGGTGCAGGAGTTGGAAACCAGATGCAGCGCAGACGTTCTTCGACCCGCGGGTTCAAACGCACCGCGACATTGCTGAATACGCAGATCAGGCGTGCGGGCGAAAGCCGCGGGTTTGCCGTGTCGCGCATCCTGACTCACTGGGCCGAGATCGTGGGACAGGATATGGCCGCCATCGCGCGGCCTGTGAATGTGGGCTATGGTAAGGGCGGCATGGGGGCGACGCTGACTGTGCTGACTACCGGCCCGCAGGCACCGATGCTTGAGATGCAAAAGGAACAGCTGCGCGGCAAGGTGAACGCGGTTTACGGCTATAACGCCATCAGCCGGGTGCGTATCACCCAGACCGCTCCGACAGGATTTGCCGAGGGGCAGGCCAGTTTCGATCACAAAGCGAAGCCGGCGAAACCCATACTGAAACCGGAAATCGCGGCCGAGGCGGACCGGGCAGCGCAAGGCGTCCATGATGGCGATCTGCGTGCAGCCCTTGAACGTCTGGGCCGTAACGTTCTATCCAAACAAAAACGCTGAGAAAGGGCTGATTCATGAGCCGTATTGCAACCGGAATTTGCGCGGCCGTCGCCATTGCCGCAGGCGGCTTTTTGCTGTCGTCACCGAACGCGTCATTTTCGCTGATCGGCAGCGCCGAGGCGCAAGAGGCCGAGCTGGACACCTCGACCATCGTCGAGATGACCCTGGGGGCCGAGGACGCACCGGTCGAGATCATCGAATATGCATCCTACACCTGCCCGCATTGCGCGAATTTCCACAAAGGGCCGTATAAGCAGCTCAAGAAGGATTTCATCGACACCGGTAAGGTTAAGTTCACCTACCGCGAGGTTTACTTCGATCGCTACGGCCTGTGGGCCTCGATGGTCGCGCGCTGTGCCGGACCCGATAAATTCTTTGGCATCTCGGACCTGATCTATGAAGGCCAGTCCGAATGGACGCGCGCTGGCGGTCCTGCTGAAATCGTGGATGAACTGCGCAAGATCGGGCGTCTGGCAGGGATCGACAACGATCAGCTTGAAGCCTGTCTGCAGGACGGAGACCGGGCGCGTACTCTGGTCGCTTGGTATCAGGAAAATGCCGAAAAGGATGGTATCCAGTCGACACCTTCGTTCATCGTGAACGGTAAAAAGGTCGACAACCAGTCATATGACGAGTTCAAGAAGCTGATCGAAGCTGAATTGGGCAGTTAATATGGGTTGGCCGGTCTTAGGGCCGGCCGCTACCTACGGCGACGGTGCGATTTTAAGTAGCATCTGCCTGACGTTATCGGCCTCATTGACACGCAAACGGACGGGCAACGTTATTACTTTGCTGCGAAAGGCGGCGGGCAAACGAACAGCATCTTTTTCCGTTGTGACCATTTGAGCGCCCAACAAACGTGCCTCGTTTTCCAGGCGGGTCATCAACGCCGAGGTCAACGGCTGATGATCGTCCAAGGCTTCGGCCCGTAAGAGTGTTGCGCCTTGATTGCGCAAGGTAGCAAAGAACTTTTCTGGGTGTCCGATACCGGCAAACGCCAATACGGGAGTGTCGCTCCAGTCCATACCCGTTTGCAGAGGCTCGACCGCACCGGTGACATTTGGAACAGTTAAATCCCCTGCCCAACGGTCTGAGAATTGGGCCTGTGCATCTGCGTCGCCCAACGACAAAACCAGATCGGCCCGCTGCAGTCCTACGTCGACCGGTTCGCGCAACGGGCCTGCGGGCAGGCACAGGCCATTCCCGAACCCGCGTTCCGCATCCACAACGATGACCGAGAAATCCTTTGCGACCGAGGGATTTTGAAACCCGTCATCCAGCACAATAACCGTTGCTCCAGCTTGGGCTGCGGCTTTTGCTCCGGCGGCGCGATCTTTGGCGACCCAAACATCGGCGAATGCCGCCAGTAAAAGCGGTTCATCGCCAACATCTGCTGCGGTGTGTTTGCCGGGATCGACGCGAACCGGCCCGTCCAGCGATCCGCCATGGCCGCGGGTGACCACATGGGTCTGATGCCAGGCGTCGCGCAGTTGTTCGATCATCCAGATGACCGTAGGCGTTTTGCCAGTGCCGCCTGCGTTCAGATTACCGACACATATAACCGGCACACCGGGGGCAAAGCCGAGATCGCTTGCAACGCGGCGAGCGGTTGCTGCAGCATAAAGGTGCCCAAGCGGCGACAGAAGCCGAGCCGCCAATGACGGTTTGTCCGGCGCAGTATTCCAGAAATCAGGTGCTCGCATGATCTTGGCCCCGCTGGTCCAGACTGTCCTGTACAATTTCGATCAGGTGATCCGTTTGCGGAGCGCCTTCTGACACGATTTCCCAACCCGCCAGAGCCATTCTCGCGGCCTCGTCAGGTGCCAGAAGTTCTACCACTGCATCGCCCAGTTCGGTCGCGGTGCGGGCCAATCTAGCCGCACCTGCTCTGTTTAGCTGATCATATAGCTGCTGATGACGATGCACGAAAGGTCCGTGAATGACCGCGGATCCCAGAGCAGTTGCTGTCAGCGGATCGCGCCCACCCGCACCCCGTTCAAGCGAGCTGCTCATGAATGCTACGGGTGACAGACGATACCACAGACCCAGATTTTCAGGGTCCGATGTCAGTATAACCTGTGTTGTATCTTCGATTGTCCCTCCGTCGTCCCAATTGACGCATCTAAGGTCCATCGAGAGCAGCCTGCGATGCAGTGGTTCGGTCTCGGACATGTCGGCGACATGTAGGATAAGAGCCAAGCGCGGCAGCATCCGCATTGCCTGGCGGTGCGCGCTGAGGACCGAGATGAATTCCTTGTCCTGAACCCAGGTTGCCAACCACACTGGCCGGCTGGACAGCGCGTGCGTCATTTCGATCAATTCATCTTCGGGCCAGGGACTTGGATTGGGGCTGACGTGCAACGGCGGGGCCGTGTCGACTTTGGAGGCCGGGACGCCGAGCCTGCGAATGTGTCGAACTGTTTCGGGTGATGTGGCAAGAATTGTTTGAAAACAATCAAAGGTGTATCGTGTGATGTCGGGCAACCATCGTGCGCCGCGTGCCACGTGGATATCAATCTCGGCTTCGATCAGAATCAGGGGTAGCCCACGTTCTTCAGCGCGGGTGATCACGTTGGGCATTAACCCGCCACCGACCCATAGACCAAGGTCGGGACGCCAATGATCCAGAAATTCTCGTGCGGCACCAGTCTGTTCGGACGGTAGATTGACCAAAGGATGGCTGCTTGCATCCCAACGGATCAGGTCAGCTTGAGGGGGCGCAGTCAACAAGACCGACAGGTTGGGACGGGATTGGCGCAGACGTTGGCAGAAGCCCTCGACCACGCGCTGGCGATCCTGAGAGGCGATATGTATCCAGATCAGCTCACCTTCGGGGCGCGGGATGTAGGGTTTGTCCGTCCCGTTTGGAACGCCCCAGGACAGAACGCGATAGGCTGCAAGGCTAAGAGAGCGCGGTTTGCTCATGCCTGTATTCCTGGGCCTTCCGGAGCCAGTCTTTCCGACAATTGGGTGTGAATCCGCTGCCCCGCAGCGATGACCCCGTTCAGGCGCGGATTCGGGTTGTTGAACCGCAATAGGCCTCCAGTGCGATCAGTGCAGGCTCCTCCGGCCTCGCGAATGATAAGATCTCCGGCGGCGATGTCCCATTCCCAGCTCGGGCGTAGGGTCAGCATACCGTCGAACCGCCCCTGTGCTACCAGCGCCAGTCGATAGGCCAAAGACGGACGATAGGTCCGGATGAAGTCTGGCACATCTTGGTTGCGCCAGTGACGCGCGTCCAGATTTGGCTTTGCGGCCAGAACCTGTGAGGTTTCCAAGTCCAAGGCGCCGGACACCCTGATCGGCGCGCCGTTAAGCGTGGCCCCCTGTCCTTTGGCTGCAGCGTAAAGCATGTCGCGCAAAGGCAAATAAATCACTGCGGCCGTGACTTCGCCCTGCTGGGCGACCGCAAGCGAGTGCGCCCAGGTTTTTGATCCTTCCGCAAAACTGCGGGTGCCGTCGATCGGGTCAATAATGAACACGCGATCTTTGGACAGACGCGCCTGCGAGTCTTCGGTTTCTTCGCTGAGCCAACCGTAGTCGGGCCGCGCAAAGGGAAGGCGTTGTTCCAGCATTGCGTTCACGGCCAGATCGGCTTCGGTAACTGGGCCGGCTCCGTCGGGTTTGTCCCAGCGTTGCGCAGTTGTGCCAGAGTACCGCGTTGCGATCCTTCCGGCCTCAAGCGCAGCGTCGATCAGCAGTTGCAGGTCAGTTGCCGGCAAGTGTCATCCCTTCGATCAGAACCGACGGCACAACGCGCGACAGGTAAGGTCGTGCGTCATTTGCCGGAATGATCCGCCTGAGCATGTCGCGCAGATTGCCCGCAATGGTACATTCGTTGACCGGGTAGGCGATCTGCCCATTTTCGATCCAGAACCCCGAGGCCCCGCGCGAGTAATCGCCAGTATTTGGGTTGATTGTGGACCCGATCATCGACGTGACCAGCAGCCCGGTGCCCATGTCACGCAGCAGGTCTTCGCGGCTTTGTGTACCCTGAGTCAGGCTCAGATTCCAATTGCTGGGCGAAGGTGGGCCAGACACGCCGCGTACCGCGTTCCCGGTCGAGAGCATATCCAGTTTGCGCGCACTGGCCAGATCCAATGTCCAGCCAGTCAGGACACCGTTTTCGACAATAGCCCGGCGTTGGGTGGGCAGTCCTTCGGCGTCGAACGGGCGCGATCCGGCAATGCGCGGACGATGCGGGTCTTCGATCAGGGATAAGTGGGCAGGAAGCACCTGCTCTCCCAGACAGTCGGACAGCCACGAAGATCCACGCGCGATGGCGGCTCCGTTGCTTGCACCCAGCAGATGACCGATCAACGAGGACGATATGCGTTCGTCAAACAGGACCGGGAACGTACCGGTCACTGGTTGGCGCGCGCCGACCAGCTGCACAGCCCGTTCACCCGCGCTGCGACCGATGTCATCGGGGCTGCGCAAATCGGACTGGAATGTACGGCTGTCGCCGTCATAGTCGCGCTCCATCCCGGTTCCCTCGCCCGAGATTGCAACGCACGAGGTCGACCGGCTGCTGCGTTCATACCCGCCCGAAAAGCCGTTGGTCGCTGCCAGATGCACGCGGTGAACCCCATAGGCCGCCGCCGCGTCCGATACTTGTGACACGCCTTGCACAGCCAGCGCGGCTGCTTCGGCTGCCAGAGCATCCTTTAGCAAGTCTTCGGCACTCGGCTCGGGCGTTGGATCGAACAACTCAAGTGCCTCTACATCCCAATCAGCTGCCAGCTGATCCGTCCGTGCCAGTCCGGTAAACGGATCCTCGGGTGCTTCTTTCGCCATAGCAACGGCGCGTTCGGCCATGGCTGTCAGGGTCTCGGGGCGGCTGTCAGAACTTGAAACGATCGCTTGACGCTTGCCCAGAAACACCCGCAAACCCAGATCAGCCCCTTCCGAGCGTTCCGCATGTTCCAACGCTCCGCCGCGGACTTCGACCGAAACGGATGACCCGTCAAGTACGATGGCGTCTGCAGCGTCTGCTCCGGCCTTGCGGGCGGCGTCCAGCAGATCTTGGCTGATATCTTCGGGCGTGCGGGTCATGAAACCTCCGGTATGGTTGTATTGGACCTAGCCTTGGACAGCTTGTCCCGCAAGGGCTGTGGGTGGATCAGGACCATAGCAGCTGCGTGAAGGGTGCAAAAACTTTTGGTTTTCAGCAAAAAACCGGCTGCTAAGGACTGGGGCATGGGCTAAACCTGATTGCGAAACGAAGGCTCTGCACGGGTTGGCGCAGGGCAAACGGGCAGGGCAGTTTATGCAAGATCTTCTCTCGTTGCGTGGGGTTCGGATACCGAATGATCCGGATGTCATCACGCCTCAGGTTGCACGATCCATCCGCGCAGAACGGTACGAGAAGGACGAGGTGACCGGCCTGCCGAAATTCATCGATCCCGAGGACCGCGTGGTCGAGCTTGGGGCCGGAATCGGGTTCATCTCGTCCTATCTGGCAACCCAGTTGAATGTTCGTCGCGTGATGTGCATCGAGGCCAACCCAACCCTGTGCGACTTTATCGGCCGCGTCCATGCCGCGAACGGAATTGAAGGGGTCGAAGTGCTGAATGCGGTCGCGCTGGCGGACTCGCACGAATTGGGGATGTCGACGTTTTACATTCGTGATCCGTTCTGGTCGTCTTCTTTGGATCCGAAACCCGAGTATGTACAAGAGGTCAGCGTGCCAGAACGGCACTTGTCAGAAATTCTTGGCGACTTCGACGCCAATGTTCTGATTGTCGATATCGAAGGCGGCGAGAAGTACCTGTTCGACGGAGCCAATCTGGCGAATGTGGACAAGGTCTATCTAGAGGTGCACACCCGCAAGATCGGTCTGCGCGGGATAAAAGCGTGTTTCGACCACCTGTCCGCCCTTGGGTTCGCCTATGATCAGCGCGTCAGCAGTGGCGGGTCTGTACTGTTTCGGCGCGTCGGCCGCAGGTAAAGGGGAAGGCCCCGACAGAAGCCTTCCCTCGATGGTTATTTGATACGCTGGCCGTTCGCCAGAATCTGGCCCTCTTCGGTGAATTCAATCTTGGAGTTCAGCGTGTCAGGTTCTTCGCCCGGAACCGCCATAAGACCCATCATCATGCGGGCACCCAATGCGTCGCTGTCCGACATCAGCCCCATGCCGATCAGCGTGTCGATCAACCCGTTCGCGCCGACAAGCTGCAGGTTCGCAGTACCTTTTGGCGTGGGCAGGCCGTCGAAAGCCTCGGTGTTTGCGTTGTCAAAGGCGAAATCGGCATCGCCGGTCAGCTTGGTTCCCACCAGCGAGATCAACAATTCGTTGATCTTCATCGAATGCAGCTCGCCCGGTGCGGTATCGGACAGGGCAAGTGTCTCAACTGCGTTGGGGTCAAAAAAGTTGGTCAGGATTTTCGCCGTACCGGTCGTGTCCAGCGCAATTGTTGCCGGGTCGCGAGGCAGAGCGCCTGCGGGGTCAAAGATGCTCCACAATACGTCAGACATAGTGAAGTCTGTCAGGTTCATCGCAAAGCCAAAGGGTTGAATTTCTTCAGATTCCTGGACCGGGAACTCAAATTTCAAACCCGCATTTTCCATCGCGACTTCGATCGGGAACGGCAGGTCTGCCGTAGTCACAGCCACTTTGGTGCTGTTTTGTTCGATGTCGTACGCCAAGCGCTGTGCGTCCAGGCTGGCGGCTAGGCGCCCGCCTTGGGACTCGCTTCCCAGTGAAAACGCTTGGCCTTCGCTGGTTCCCGCCAAAGCGGATTTGCCTGAGTCGTAGGTGAAGCGGCCGGAAAAGGCGAAGCCGGCATCATAGAAAGCCTGCGGATCAGCGACGTCGAAATCTGATGGAATGACCGTGGTGCCTTCAAACGCGAGTTGTTGAAGCGCACCGTCCACATTGGCCGTCTCACCGCTTTCGGGATCGTTGAAAACCAGCCCGTATGTCAGGTCGGCGGCTGTAAAGTTCTGGTCAACATCGCGGTTCTCACCGATTTTCATCCGCGAGCTTCCGCTTACGTCGTTCAATGCGATGCTGACGGCCAGCGCGTCCGCGGGCATTTCTTCGCCATTTACGGTAAACCCATCCAACTTGGCCCCAATCGAGCCAGCCGAATAGTCATATGTCATATCCTCGGGCGAGCCCGAGACAACCATCTTGAGGCCGGTATGGGTGTATAGGATTTCGGTCGAGAAGGTCTCGCCACTGCCATCACCCTTCACGGTCATCGGAAAGCTTTCGGGGACGTCTACACTGACGGTGCCGTCTCCGTTTTCGGTCAGGGTCATCTGAGGGACGACCATGTCAAAGGATCCATCCTCTTCCGGCAGAGCCATCGTCATGGTCATATCGGTGACTGTCAGCACATTGCCGTCTGCGGTTTCCTGAGCTTCCACAGAATAGCCCATTTGGGTCAGGTAGGATTTCCAATCATCCCAGACATCCTGCGCGGTGACATCAGCCAGCGCCCCCTGAGAGATTAAGGCATAGGCCAATACAGCACCGCAGCTGCGGTGAAGGAAAACGGACATTATAGAACCCTTCTTGATCAATTTTACAGGCATCGTCGTGTCTGTGACGGCGGGCGTCAAGGGGCAAGGACTGGACCCTTTCCCCCTTCGCGCGGTAGACGTTCACACAATCTCAAAACAACGGAGGTACAGGGTCCACATGCAAGGAAAAACCGTACTGATCACAGGGGCCAGTCGCGGCATTGGGGCCGAGGCGGGGCGCGTTTTTGCCGCAGCCGGGGCGAATGTCGCGCTGGTGGCGCGCAGCCGGGACCAGATTTCTGCACTGGCTTCGGAACTTGGGGACAACGCGATCGCGCTTCAAAGCGATGTCAGCGTGTTTTCGCAGGTCGAGCAAGCCATTGCCGATTGCGTGGATCGCTTTGGTGGGCTGGACGTGCTGATCGGCAATGCAGGGGTGATTGATCCGATCTTTCACCTCGGAAATGCGGATGCAGATGCGTGGGGCAATGCCATAGACATAAACCTTAAAGGCGTTTTCCATGGTATGCGTGCGGCCTTGCCGGTCATGCGAGCTGCTGGGGGCGGTACGGTGATCACTGTCTCATCCGGTGCAGCTTCGAACGCCATTGAAGCATGGAGTCACTACTGCGCCTCGAAAGCGGGGGCAAAGATGCTGACGGAGTGCTTGCATCTTGAGGAATCAATGCACGGCATCCGCGCTATGGGCCTTTCGCCGGGTACTGTGGCCACTGAAATGCAGCGGGTGATTAAGGCCAGCGGCATAAACGCGGTCAGCCAACTGGATTGGAGCGATCATATCCCGGCCGACTGGCCCGCACGGGCGTTGCTTTGGATGTGTTCACAGGATGCCGATGAGTTTTTGGGCACCGAGATTTCCCTGCGGCGGGAAGACATTCGAAAAAGGGTAGGTCTGACGTGATCGAACTGACACAGGTGGATGGTCTTTGGACCGTTACACTTAACAATCCCGACAAAGCCAACGCGCTGACCGGGGCCATGCTAACCGAACTCTGCCAGATTGCCGAGGCGGCAACCGATGCCCGCGCTCTGATCCTGACCGGGAACGGCAAGGTTTTCAGTGCGGGCGCTGATCTGGACGAAGCGCGGGCCGGTCTTGCAACTTCGGATCTGTGGGAGAGGCTTTCAGGGGCCATAGCTGCTTTGCCCTGTCTGACCGTCGCTGCACTGAACGGAACACTGGCCGGTGGGGCCAATGGCATGGTGCTGGCCTGCGACATCCGAATTGCGGTGCCGAATGCCAAGTTTTTCTATCCGGTAATGAAGCTGGGTTTTCTGCCGCAACCGTCCGATCCCGGTCGCATGGCGGCTCTGATCGGACCATCGCGTACGAAGATGATCTTGATGGCCGGGCAAAAGATCACCGCCAAGGACGCCTATGATTTCGGTCTTGTCGACCGCGTGGTCGAGCCGGACGCATTGATGCCAACAGCTTTGGAACTGGTTGCGGACAGCCTGGCCGCCGACCCGGAAACTGCCGCGGGTATCGCGGCGCTGTGCCCATGAGGCTGTCTGCTGTAAGGTTGCGTGTTGCCGATCCTGACCGGTTGGCGGCGTTCTACGGTGATACGCTGGGCATGTCCGCGCGTTCTCAGGGGGTTTGTCAGCGTGTGGGGTATACTGGTTTGGATGCTGACCTGGTCCTGATGCCCGGCGGCGGCGGGTACAGTCACGACCGCGGGCAACGGTATTGGAAGATCGGTGTCACAGTACCGGATGTCGATCTGGCGGTTAACGCTCTGCGCGCCAAAGGGGTCGAGGTTTCGGACCCCAAGCAGTTTCTGGACATCGGTTACCTGTGCCACCTGCAAGACCCCGAAGGGTTTGTGATCGAAGTGTTGCAGCATGATTTCGAAGGCAACCGGCCAGACAATGCCGCAAGCCCCGACGCGCCCTTTGCTGATGCGCGGATCGGGCAGATCACGTTGCGTACTGGCGATATCACGGCCGAAGATGCGTTTTGCCGCGCGCAGGGCATGCGCTTACTGTCGATGCAGGATGTGGCACAGTACGGGTTCGATCTGCATTTCTATGCGTTTTCAGAAGATACTCCGCCAAACGCGGATTTATGGTCCGTGGAAAACCGCGAATGGCTTTGGAAACGCCCCTATACGACGTTGGAGTTTCAGCACCTCGCTGGTGCCCAGTTTGCCCCTGTTCCTGATTACCGCGGGTTGGAGTTTGAAGGGATCGACACGCCCCTTGCGGATGCATTTGGTGATCGGGTCTGGCCGGCTTGATCATCGCCCGCGTCGCTTGCCCGGAACTTTCGAGCGGAATCCGGGCGGGCGTTTGCGGACCCAGCTCAGGAATTTCTCAAGTCGGGGATGCGTGCGCAGAGTTTCGACCGTGTTATAGCTGCGGGCCAGTTCGGCCTCGGACAGGGTGGCGTGGACCTCTTTGTGGCAGATGATATGCAGCAAAACCGTAGGTCCGCCCTTGCCCCCTTTGAGTTTTGGGATCAGATGGTGCAGGCTGCCGCCTCCGTCTGGGATGGGGCGGTCACACAGCGGGCAGATGGGATCGCGATCTGACATAGGGCAGAATGTGCGCCCGCAGATGCGAAAAGCAAGAGGTCGGCAATGGCGCAAGCGGTGGTAATCGGGGCCGGTCCTGCCGGTCTGATGGCGGCAGAGCAGCTGGCCGCAGCGGGCCATGATGTGCTGGTGGCCGAGGCCAAGCCATCGGTCGCGCGTAAGTTCCTGATGGCAGGAAAATCCGGTCTGAACCTAACCAAGGATGAACCGCTCCAGACGCTGATGCCCAACTATGGCAGTGCGGCGGATTGGCTGCATCCGATGGTGGCCGAATTTGACTCAGATGCCGTGCAGGACTGGGCGCGCGGGCTGGGGCAAGAGCTGTTCACCGGCTCGACCGGGCGAGTGTTTCCCAGCGCTATGAAAGCCTCGCCATTGTTGCGGTCATGGTTGCGACGGTTGGATGAAGCGGGTGTGCAGATAAGAACCCGCTGGCGCTGGCTGGGCTGGGATGGCAACGCGCTGTCGTTTGACACGCCCGAGGGAGTGCAGGCAATTGCAACTGACGTCACCGTTCTGGCGTTGGGTGGGGCAAGCTGGGCGCGGCTGGGGTCGGATGGGCACTGGGCGCAGGTACTGGCAGAGAAAGGTGTGGCGCCGGCCCCGTTTGAACCGGCGAACTCTGCCTTGTCGGTGGCGTGGAGCCCCCATATGCAACCTCATTTTGGCAAGGCGCTGAAAGCGGTGCGCTGGCTGGCCGGAGAGCTGGAAAGCCGCGGGGAAGCCACGATTTCCGCCACCGGGTTGGAGGGCGGGGGCCTTTATTCCCTGACCCCGGCTCTGCGTTCGGGCGCGGACTTACATGTTGATCTGTTGCCTGATCTGGACGCGGCGACCTTGCAGGCGCGGCTTGCCGCAAAAAGCGCGAAAACCACGTTCACGCAATGGATGAAAAAGGCGCTGAAACTGCCGCCGCAGAAAATCGCTCTGTTTCACGAGATGTCCAAGCAAGCTGCCGTGTCGCAAGGACATGAGGTGGCGGCGCTCAAACGCCTGCCCATCGTGGGCGCACGCCTGCGCCCGATGGACGAGGCGATCTCAACTGCAGGCGGGGTCCAGCGAGACGCGTTGGATGGCCACCTGATGCTAACGGCCAAACCCGGTGTGTTCTGCGCCGGAGAGATGCTGGATTGGGAGGCCCCGACCGGGGGCTATCTGTTGACCGGCTGTCTGGCCACTGGCCGCTGGGCTGGGCGCGGGGCCGTTCGGTGGCTGGATCGCTAGCGCGACCGGGCCAGCATCGCCAGACGGATCATGGCACGTTCAACCAAAGCCATCGCGGGCGCAGTTTGCCCGGCTGACCGCAAGGACAGATCCGTATCGGTCAGAACGGTCAGTGCGGTTTGAAGTTTTGGCGCGCCCCAGCCCTGCGCTTGCCGCAACATCCGGTCGCGCCGCTTGCCATAGACCGGCGGACGCAGCTTGCCGATGCCCTGCGCAGCCCCTCCGGGGTCCGAGGCGCAGGCATACAGAGTTCGAAAATGCCGTGTCGCGCCGATGCACAAGCTGACCGCGTTGGTACCCTGCGACTGCAGACGCCGGATCAGAGGGCCGATTTCGCCTGCCCGACCTTCGGCCACCACGTTCAGAACATCGTCCAGCGCTGCCTCGGTTGAGCGTGGCGCGCAGGCCTCGATATCCTCAATGCTTAGCTCGGCGCTGTCGCCACGTTTGTACAGCGACAGTTTCTCGATCGTCTGGGCAAAGTCGCCCGGGCTGATACCGGTGGCCAGCTCGGCCAGTGCCGACATTGCTTCGTGCGGGATATTCTGCAACCCGGACTGACCTAAGATCCTTTCGATTTCTCCGCGCGAGGGCGGGTCGTCGTAAATGCCCACCGCATAGGCCGAGGTATGACCCTCGAACGCCTTGCGGATTTTCGAACTGGGCTTCAACTGGCCTGCCGTGACGATGATCTGAGCATCGCCAGGGGCCCAATCCTGAAGCGCGGCAATGATCGCGGGGGCGGCAACATCGGTGGTGTCTTCGACAAAGATAGCGCGCGTGCCGGGGAAAAAGCCCACTGCCTTTACCGCATCCAGCAACAGTGCGGGATCGCCGCGCAGGTCGCCCCCCGGCATTCGGGTTAGGCGCATTTCCTCTTCGGCGTTCGCGCCGAGCAAGGCGGCCAGAACCTGTTGGCGCTTCAATGCCACTCGCATCGCGTCCGCGCCATAGATCAGCAGCCCGGCCTTGTCGGTGTCGGGCCGCGCAAAATACCCCTCAGCCTCGCGCGGGCTGAGCTTCATTGCGCAAGATCCGGGGTCGCGTAAAGCCGACTGACGATCTGATCTGACAGAATCACCATCAGACGTTCATTCGCGTCCCGTTCATCCGCCAGTTCGGATACCGTCGATCCTGCGGCCGAGAAACCTACGAAATCCGCGACCGAGCCAGAGGTGATCACCTGGCCCGTCGCATTGGATCTGAGTGCGAAATCCGCTCGCCCTTCGATCGTGTAACGATCCGTTTCATTCGTTTGCGTAATCGCCGCCCGTCGACGGACGGTCGACACATTGACGTTCAGCGCGTAGTCCGAGCCCGAACTTGCACTGCGGCCCAGCCTTTGTTCCAGATTTTGAACCAGAAGATAGCTGTTGACCGAGTTAGGGGCAGAAACCTCGACCCTGCCATTCAGAGCTGAACCCGATCCGCCGGGGGCGTAAACAGGCTCGAACCCGCAAGCGGCCAGCGCCAGCGGTAATAACAAAAGGGTTCTGCGATCAAACAACGACATTCACGATCCGGCCCGGCACAACGATCACCTTCTTCGGCGCATTGCCATCCAGCGCCTTTTGCACAGCTTCGGTGCTGAGCGCGATTTTTTCAACCTCTGCCTTGTCCATATCCTTGGGAACGCTGATTTCCGCACGGCGCTTGCCGTTGATCTGAATGGGCAGGGTGACGGTGTCATCGACCAGCATCGCTTCATCAGCGATGGGCCACGGCGCGGTGGCGACCAGACCTTCGCCGCCCAGCAGCTGCCACAGTTCTTCGGACAGGTGCGGGGTCATCGGCGACATCAGTTGCGCCAGTGTCTTGGCGGCCTGACGTTTGGCATCGGTGCCGGCCTTGGACTTCGCCAACGTGTTGGTGAAGGCATAGAGCTTGGCGATGGATGCGTTGAACCCAAAGGATTCGACCCCGCCCGACACATCATGGATCGCTTTATGCGTCTCACGCAGAAGGGTTTCGTCTTCTCCGTTGGCCGGAACGTCCGACTCGGCGATTTCCGATGCGATGCGATGTACACGGCTGAGATGTTTAAACGCGGCCTCAGCCCCGGATGCGGTCCACTCGACGTCGCGTTCGGGCGGCGAATCGGACAGTACGAACCAGCGCGCGGTATCTGCGCCGAAGGCCGAGATGATGCTGACCGGATCAACCACGTTCTTCTTGGATTTCGACATTTTGGCCGAGGGGATGATCTCGACCTCGGTGCCGTCGGCCAGTTTGCCGTCGGTCACGTCCTCTGGCAGGTGATAGACCGGGCGGCCATTGGCGTCGCGGGTCTGATAGATTTCGTGTGTCACCATGCCCTGAGTGAACAGCGCGTCGAATGGCTCGATGGCTTTCTTCGGTAGGTGGCCGGTGATCTGCATGGCCCGCGCAAAGAAGCGCGAATAGAGCAGGTGCAGAATCGCATGTTCGATGCCGCCGATATACTGGTCGACATTCATCCAGTATTCGGCCTCGGCCAGATCAGTGGGGGTTTCGGCGCGGGGCGCGGTGAAGCGGGCGAAATACCAAGACGAATCGACGAACGTGTCCATCGTGTCGGTTTCGCGCTTGGCCGGTGCTCCGCAGGACGGGCATTCGCAGTCGCGCCAGGTCGGGTGGCGGTCCAACGGGTTGCCGGGTTTGTCGAATGTCACATCGTCGGGCAGGCGAACCGGCAGGTTCTCTTTCTTCTCGGGCACCACGCCGCAGGCATCGCAATGCACGACGGGAATCGGGCAACCCCAGTAGCGCTGGCGGCTCAAACCCCAGTCGCGCAGGCGATATTTGGTGACACCTTCGCCCCAGCCCGCCTTTTCGGCGAAATCGACGGTGGTGTTGATGGCCTCATCACCCGTCGCCTCGGTCAGGCCGGCGAAGTGATTCACCCAGCGGACTTTCTCGGTTTTCGGCGGAACGAAAGCGATCTTGTCGACCGGGGTGTCATCGTCCAGTGCAAAGAACGTATCGACCACCGGCAGACCGTATTTGCGGCAGAAGTCCAAATCACGCTGGTCATGGGCTGGGCAGGCAAAGATTGCGCCGGTGCCGTAATCCATCAGGATGAAGTTCGCGATCCAGACTGGCAGTTCCCAATTCGGGTCCAGCGGGTGTTTGACGGTGATGCCGGTGTCATAGCCCAGCTTTTCTGCGGTCTCGATGGCCTCTTCCGTGGTGCCGCCCTTGCGGCATTCGGCTACGAATTCAGCGACTTCGGCGTTTTCAGCCTCCAGCTGCTTGGCAATCGGGTGATCGGGCGAGATGCCGACAAAAGACGCGCCCATCAGCGTATCGGGGCGAGTCGTGTAGACGGTGATCGGCTCGGCACCATCGGTGCGTTCAAAACTGAACTGCAGGCCGCGCGATTTGCCGATCCAGTTTTCCTGCATCAACCGCACCTTGGCGGGCCAGTTTTCCAGTGTGTCCAGCGCGCCGAGCAATTCTTCGGAATAGTCGCTGATCTTAAAGAACCACTGGGTCAGTTCACGCCGCTCGACCAGAGCGCCCGAGCGCCAGCCGCGCCCGTTTTCCACCTGTTCATTGGCCAGAACGGTCATGTCGACCGGATCCCAGTTCACCACGGCGTTTTTGCGATAGACCAGCCCGGCCTCAAGCATATCCAGAAACAACGCCTGTTGCTGGCCGTAATATTCCGGGTCACAAGTGGCGAATTCGCGCGACCAGTCGATCGACAGGCCAAGCGGTTTCATTTGCCCTCGCATGTCGGCGATGTTGCCGTAGGTCCAGTCTTTGGGATGGCCGCCGATAGCCATCGCAGCGTTCTCGGCAGGCATCCCGAATGCGTCCCAGCCCATTGGATGCAGCACGTTGTGCCCAGTCGCCAGTTTGTGCCGCGCGATCACGTCGCCCATCGTGTAGTTGCGTACGTGTCCCATATGGATTCGGCCAGACGGGTAGGGGAACATCTCAAGCACGTAGTATTTCGGCTTCTCTGCCTTGTGATTGGCGGCAAAGATTCCGGCCTTGTCCCAGGCCTCTTGCCATTTTGCTTCGATTTCGTTGGCCGAGTAGCGCGACATCATGCGGTCCTTCGTGAATGAAAACGCCGGGTGAGAGCCCGGCGTGGTATTAGTGTGATTTTCGGCAAGTTGCTAGAACTTGTTGTCCGCGATGCGCAGCTGGCGGGCTCGGGACAGGATGGCGTCTTCTACCGCGCGTGTGGTCGCCGCGCTGACCGGGTTGCCTCCGCTGGTTTGGAGTGCCACGGAGAGCGACCGCGCTGCGAGGGCTGGATCGCTGATGTGGACGGTCGCGCGATATTGGCGCCCGCCACCCGGTGGGGTGCCGTAACCCGTTACAATTACACCGGTAAACGGATCGACTTCCTGCACAGGCAGAAAGTTGAGAACATCCAGAGAAGCCGTCCACAGATAACGGTTCACATTCGCGACCTGCTCGGCATTGCCTGTATTGAAGACATCCCAGATGGTTGAACGATTTGGGTCGTTCAGTTCCCGCTCGTCCGAACGTCCACCATCCACGTTTCCAAGATTGGGGTTGGGGGCAGCGCTCCGATTCTGTCCGCAGGTCGACACGAGTGCGGTCGCTATGATCAAGCCGAAAATCGTCTGCAGGCGCATTGTAGAGGTGTCCTGTTTCACTGGGTCTCACTTGCTAGGTGATACTCCTAGACAAGGTCCAGTGCGGCAACAACCCTATTATTGTCACATACGGGTGGGTTTACTGACTGAAGAGGTCACAAAACTGACTGTGACATCCTTGCACCAATCTGTGGCCAATGCGGTCTTCACGTTTATGCCATACTTGCGTGAAGGGGGCAAAAAGAGCGAAACGGTTCCCGTGCTGAGACATGTGCGATGACACTTGTCGAGTTAGAAAACTTTGAAACCGAGGGAAACAAGATGAAAAAAGTTCTCTTCGCATCGACCGCTCTGATCGCAACCGCATCGGTTGCCGCGGCCGAAGTTAGATTCAGCGGTTATGGCCGCTTTGGTATTGGTTACCTGGAGGATCGTGGCTTCACGACCACCACCACCACTGCAAGCGGTGCAACCAACACTTTCTTCAACGAAGCCGACGAGACCATTCTGGTTTCTCGCTTCCGTCTGAACCTGGACGCAAACGTTGAAACCGACGGCGGCGTCGAGTTCTCGGGTCGTGTTCGTCTGCAGGCTGACGAAGATGCAAGCACCGGTGAAGCCAACTCGGCTGGCCTGAACGGTGCGCGTTTCTCGGTCATCTACGGTGGTCTGCGTGTTGACGCGGGCAACGTCGCAGGTGCATTCGACAACCTGGCAAACTACTACGGTAACGAGCCTGGCCTGGAAAACTTCATCGGCCAGTACTCGGGCGTTGACTATAACTTCCTGGCATACTCGTCGACCGGTTCGGGTTCGAACGCTGTGTTCTTCCAGTACGCAGTTGGTGACTTCGCATTTGGCGCTTCGTATGACCAAGCGACCATCTTCCAAGGTCAAGGTGTAAGCAACGACGCTGACCGTTGGGACATCAGCGCGACCTACACCTTCAACAACATCACTGCTGCTCTGGCATACGGTCAAACCGACTCGGACGGTATCCTGGACGACGATCCAAGCCTGCTGGTTCTGACGCTGGGCGCAGAATTCGGTGACTTCTCGGGTACTGTGTTTGTCGCAGACGATAAAACCGAAGTCGACGAAACCGACGGCACCGCATGGGGTGTTTCGGCGGCCTATAATGTTGGTTCGGCTCTGACCCTGACCTTCGCTTACGGTGACGGTAACGCGGACGGTGACCTGCAGCAGTACGGTATCGGTGCTCTGTACGACCTGGGTGGCGGTGCATCGCTGCGCGGTGGTATCGGCAACAGCGACTGTGACATCTGCGACGACTCGCAGCTGCGCGCAGACTTCGGTGCCCAGTTCAACTTCTAAGTTGATCTGAACCGCAAGGTTTAAGGGCAGGTCTTCGGACCTGCCCTTTTCTTTTTGATCGACATGGTGTTTTTCTGCCCCCAAGCCAGAATGAGGAATCCCATGTCACTGCAGGAAATCTCTGCCCGTATTGCCAAAGCCGAAACCGCCGCCGGGCGGCCGGAAGGGTCAGTTCAACTGATCGCCGTCTCCAAGGTGCAGCCCAACGAACGTATCCGCGATGTACTGCAACAGGGTCATAAGTGCTTTGGTGAGAATCGCGTGCAGGAGGCTGCAGGGAAGTGGCCCGAATTCTCTGCAACCTACCCCGATATTGACCTTCATCTGATTGGCCCCTTGCAAACCAACAAGGCCCGGCAGGCGATGGAGCTATTCAGCACAATTCATTCGGTCGATCGCCCGAAGCTGGCGAAAACTCTTGCCCGTTTGGCGCAAGAGATTGGGTCATGTCCCGACCTGTTTATTCAGGTCAATACAGGTGAAGAAGATCAGAAAGCTGGGATTCTGCCAGCTGATGCTGATGCGTTTATTGCCGAGTGCCTAGACCTTGACCTGCCTGTGAAGGGGCTGATGTGCATTCCTCCGGTGGAAGAAGAACCTGCGCTGCATTTTGCCTTGCTGGCCAAGATCGCCGAACGCAACGGTTTGGTAGGCTTGTCGATGGGTATGAGCAGCGACTTTGAGCGCGCAATCGCGCTGGGTGCGACCCATGTGCGGGTTGGATCTGCGATATTTGGCGCACGCGTTAAACCTCAGGAATGATCAGCCGCGTGCCCGGTTGAACATGGGCAGCAATCCAATGGAGGTGATCGCGCCGGAAGGCGACACAGCCTTCAGTTGGATAACCTGGCCGCCGCCATTGATGCAGAAAAATGGCCGACCCTTGCCCTGGTATTGCATTCGGCCAGTTCCAATCCGTGAGCAACACCAGATCATATAACGGGTCGGAACGGCGCAGCTTTTCGTGGCTGCAGGCGTAGGGCGCGCTGACCAGTTGGTTATATCGCGCGTCGCACACATCATCAGACCACAGGTCGCGGGGCCCGATCGGAATCGCCCAAGCGGTTGGGGGTGAAGTCCGGTCTGGCCGATAAAGCATTCCGACGATTTGGTGCTCGCCAGTTGGGGTGGCGCCGTCGCCTTCGCGTTTTGTCGGACTACGCCCGCCTTTTCCGATTGAACATGGAAACATGCGGCCAGCGAACCGAACCCCACGAGGCGTCAGCACCAGATCTTTTGGCGTCACAGCAGATGGCCCGACTTGGCTGCTTTTGTAGCCAGATACCCTCGGTTATGTGCAGTTTCACCAACCTTGAGAGGTACACGTTCGGTCACGGCAATGCCGGTTTTTTCCATCATGGCGATTTTGGCGGGGTTGTTCGTCAACAAGCGCACCGCGTTGAACCCTAGCGACTTCAGGATATCTGAACCCAGCCGGAAATCACGTTCATCATCCTCGAACCCAAGGCGGTGATTGGCTTCGACCGTGTCAAAACCCTGATCTTGCAGGAAATAAGCGCGCATCTTGTTGGCTAGGCCGATCCCGCGCCCCTCTTGGTTAAGATAAAGCAGGACACCAGCCCCTTCAGATCCCATCTGCGCCAGCGCGCCGCGCAACTGTGGTCCGCAATCGCATTTCAGGCTGCCCATCAGGTCGCCGGTAAAACAAGCCGAGTGCAAACGCGCAAGAACCGGTTTGCTGCGATCCGGTCGCCCGATTTCAATGGCGTAATGCTCTTCACCCCCATCTTCGGGGCGGAAGACGTGCAGGCGTCCGGCCTCGGAAACCTCCATGGGCAGGCGCGCGGCGACCACCTCGTTCAGCAGGCTACGATCTGCCAGATGTGGGGCAGCGCGGGTATGGTCGATGCAAGTCAACCCGTTCGAGGCCGCAAAACCGCGCCCATCTTCGATCTGCACAACAACAGCAGAAGGCAGAAGCCGCGCGGATTTGGTAAGGGCAATGGCGATACGGTGAAGGTTCGCATTGCCCGTACGTTCGCTCATCAACGGCCCCTTCATCGGAGCGTTCAGGTCGTCCGAGGGGTCGGCAACGGCCTGAACCCAGGAAATATCGACGTCGGCCGGAACCACGACCCGCGCCAAATCACCGTCATAGGCGCGTGCCTTTAACGTCTCGGCACGGCGAACGGTGATGGCAACCACCGGGTCACCATCCAGGCCTCGCAAATCGGCAAGCCGTTGTGCGCTAAGTGTTTCTGCGGCAATGGCGACAACGCTGAACCCGGTGTCATCGGTCAGAACAACCGGAACGCCCATACGCAGGTCGGCCCGCGCCCGCGCCAGCAGTTCAGAGATATCCGGAATGAGACTCATGTATGTTACCCTATAACGGTCAAAACATCCTCTAGCGCGATCTGAAAGAAATGTGAAACAATTCCTACTCGCCGGACACGAGGGCGTGAGACGATTGCAGCAAACCTTGTTGAACGCGTGTTCTACGCGCAAGTGTCCGAAAAGGCTTAGGAGGACCGGGAATGGCACAGCTTAAGAAAATCCTGTTGGTGGATGATGACGAGGATCTGCGCGAAGCGCTGAGTGAGCAACTCGTGATGACCGAAGACTTCGACGTGTTCGAAGCGTCAGATGGTGCCTCGGCAATGGAGCGCGCCCGCGAGGCGATTTACGATCTGGTGATTCTGGATGTTGGCTTGCCGGATACCGATGGCCGCGAGCTGTGCCGCCTGATGCGCAAGCAGGGCGTCAAAAGCCCGATCCTGATGCTGACCGGTCATGACAGCGACGCCGACACCATCCTGGGCCTGGATGCCGGTGCGAATGACTATGTTCCTAAGCCGTTCAAATTCCCGGTTCTTCTGGCCCGCATTCGCGCCCAGCTGCGTCAGCACGAACAATCCGAAGATGCCGTTTTTGTTCTGGGGCCGTACACCTTCAAGCCCGCGATGAAGATGCTGATCACCGAAGAAGATCGCAAAATCCGTCTGACCGAGAAAGAGACGAACATCCTCAAGTTTCTCTATCGTTCGGCTGATGGCGTTGTCGCGCGCGATGTGCTGTTGCATGAGGTTTGGGGATACAACGCGGGTGTCACCACCCATACGTTGGAAACCCACATCTATCGCCTGCGTCAAAAGATCGAGCCCGATCCATCGAACGCGCGCCTTTTGGTCACAGAATCGGGCGGATATCGGTTGGTATCTTAACTTTGATGGTATGACGCAGATCAAAGTGATACTCTGAAGATATATTTAGGTTACTCCCAACCCGTGCATGTCCGGGTAATGACATGTACCTCCCTGTTGGACTGCCGGGCCTTT
Organism: Ruegeria sp. YTSC325; assembly: GCF_059609525.1. Taxonomy (NCBI): domain Bacteria; kingdom Pseudomonadati; phylum Pseudomonadota; class Alphaproteobacteria; order Rhodobacterales; family Roseobacteraceae; genus Ruegeria; species Ruegeria sp. YTSC325. Next base: position 107,690 of record NZ_JBXWLY010000006.1, on the reverse strand, counting down.
GGCCCGGCTTTTTTTGGCTCGAGCGCTCCCCCATAGTCTTGATCCAACTGCTTGACTTATCAGTGGTTCGCGGTGCCAATTCTGCCCAACGAATTGGGAGGCGTGAGACTTGGCAAACGAAATCTGCACTCTGTTGAATATTGAAAAACCCGTTCTGTCGGCCCCTATGGGTGGGGCCGCTGGACCTGAACTTGTTGCGGCTGTCTGTAATGCAGGCGGGTACGGAGTGATTCCCCTATGGGGTAAGCCTGCGGATCAGGTCTCGGACGGGATAGATGCCGTGCGTGCGCTGACGGATCGCAATTTCGCCGTTAACCTGAACCTTGCCTTCCCGTACGAAGACCAGCTGCGGGTATGTATCGACAAGCAGGTTCACGCCGTTTCGTTGTTCTGGGGGATGGAACCTTCGGCCATCTCGCACGCCAAGAAAGGCGGGCTGTGCGTCATGGTCAGTGTCGGTAACGCTGCCGAGGCAAAGGCCGCGCAGGATGCCGGAGCGGACATCATCGTTGCCCAAGGGTGGGAAGCAGGTGGCCATGTCTGGGGGCAGGTCGCGACAATGGCGCTGATTCCGGCCGTCGTGGACGCGGTTTCGATTCCTGTTGTTGCCGCTGGCGGAATCGCCGACGGGCGCGGTATGGCGGCTGCGTTGATGTTGGGGGCATCGGCGGTTTGGGTCGGTACTCGGTTTTTGGCCAGTGCCGAGGCAACGATACACGAAGACTATCGCCGCCGAGTGCTGAATGCGTCTGAGGCGCAGACCGAATGGTACACTGATCTTTATGATGTGAAATGGCCGCAAGCACCACATCGCGCGTTAGCCAATTCTACCGCGCAAACGTGGAAAGAAGCAGGCTCGGCCGCTCCGGGGCATCGCCCGAACGAAGGCGAAATCATCGGGCAGCGCCCGGGTGGAGAGGACGTTGTCCGATACCAGAGCTATACTCCGTTGTCAGGGACAGTAGGGGATATCGAGGCGATGTCACTTTGGTCTGGGCAAGGTGTTGCAATGGTTCGTGACATCATGCCTGCCGCCCAAATCGTCGAGGAGATTTTTACCGAAGCGCAAGCGCTTTTGAACTCCGCCCCTGCTCGATTTTAGGCTGGGAAAGCGCTGCTTTTTCCGATGGCACCTTGTCTTCTACCGCGTTAACGTCGCGCGCAACCGCGATAAAGGAATCCCCCATGCCTTTCACTCTTGCCACCTGGAATATCAATTCAGTGCGTCTGCGCGAACCTATCGTGCTGAAATTGCTGCAGGAAGAGGCTCCCGATGTGCTGTGTCTGCAAGAGTGTAAATCACCCGTCGAGAAAATCCCGACCGAAGGCTTTGCGGAACTGGGCTATACCCACATGGTTGCGCGCGGGCAAAAGGGCTATAACGGCGTAGCTATCCTGTCGCGTATCCCGATGGAGGAGGCGGGCGACAAGGACTTCGCCGGTCTCGGCCATGCCCGCCACATTGCCGCGCGGCTGGAAAACGGTGTGACCATCCAGAATTTTTATGTTCCTGCGGGCGGTGATGTGCCCGACCGCGAGGTGAATGAGAAGTTCGGGCAAAAGCTGGATTACCTCGCGGACATGCGCGACTGGTTCCGCGCTGAAAAGCCCGAGAAATCCATTCTGGTTGGCGACCTGAACATCGCCCCGCGTGAAGATGACGTTTGGTCGCACAAACAACTGCTCAAGGTCGTCTCGCATACACCGATCGAAGTTGAGGCGCTGGCCGAGACACAGGATGCAGGTGGTTGGGTTGATGTCACCCGTCAGGATATCCCCGAAGGGCAGCTTTATAGCTGGTGGTCCTACCGCGCGCGCGATTGGGATGCGGCGGATAAGGGGCGGCGTTTGGATCACGTCTGGGCGACACCCGATATCTCGAACGCGGGGCATTCCAGCCGAGTCCTGCGCGACGCCCGCGGGTGGGAGAAACCCAGTGATCACGCCCCGGTTTTTGCCACTTTCGACCTATAACAGCACAAATCTGCCCTTGGTTTCCGCGACGCGCGGTTGCATATAAGGCGCAAGTTTGAACCGGAGACGTATCGCCATGGACCTTCTGAACACTGCCACCGGCCCTGCCGCCACTGACCTGATCAAGGACGGGTCCGAGGCCACGTTTATGGCCGACGTCGTCGAAGCCTCGCAAGACGTGCCGGTCATTGTCGACTTCTGGGCTCCGTGGTGCGGCCCCTGCAAAACCTTGGGCCCGATGCTGGAAGAGGCCGTCACCGCCGCCAAGGGCGCGGTCAAGATGGTCAAGATCAATGTCGACGAGGCGCAGATGATCGCAGGCCAGTTGCGCATTCAGTCGATCCCGACCGTCTATGCGTTTCACAAGGGCCAGCCTGTTGATGGTTTTCAGGGCGCGCTGCCGGGATCCGAGATCAAAGCGTTCATCGACCGCGTGATCGAAGCGGCGGGTGGCGAAAGCCCCGGGGGACAGTTGGACGAAGCCGTCGCCGCAGCCGAGGAAATGCTGGTCGAGGGCGCGGCCACGGATGCTGCTCAGACCTTTGCGGCCATTCTGGGCGAAGATCCCAACCACGCCGTTGCCTATGGCGGGCTGGTGCGCGCCCATATTGCTGCGGATGATCTGGAGCAGGCCGAGGCGATCCTGAACGGTGCCCCGGCCGAGATTTCCAACGCGCCCGAATTGGAAGCTGCCCATGCGCAGTTGGAACTGGCCAAACAGGCCGCCGATGCCGGCCCCGTGGCCGAGCTGAAAGCGGCGGTTGAGGCCGACCCCGACAACCATCAGGCCCGGTTCGATCTGGCGCAGGCGCTGCACGCGAACGGCGATGTGGAAGAGGCCGTCGCGCAATTGCTGGACCTGTTCCGTCGCGATCGCGAATGGAATGAAGGCGCGGCCAAGGCGCAGCTGTTCACGATCTTTGATGCACTCAAGCCCAATGATCCGATTGTTCTGAACGGGCGGCGCAAGCTCAGCTCGATGATATTTGCCTAATTTCCGATCAGAGCTACACTCGGGTACATGATGCATCCCGCCGACCTGCCGGAAACGGTTTCCGTATTCCCTCTGCCCGGGGCGCTGCTGCTGCCCCGCGCGCGCCTGCCGCTGCATATCTTCGAGCCGCGCTATCTGCAGATGCTGGATGATGCGTTGAAAACACCGGAACGATTGATCGGGATGGTGCAACCCAACCCGTCTGCCAGCGACGACGCGCGTCTTCACCAGATCGGCTGCGCAGGCCGTGTGACGCAGTTTTCCGAGACCGAGGATGGGCGCTATCTGATCACGCTGTCCGGAGTCTCGAGGTTCCGCATCCGGTCAGAGTTGGACGCTTTCACCCCCTATCGCCGCTGTGCCGTGTCGTGGGAGGGGTTCGACCGCGATCTGGGTAAAACCGAACAGGATGACGGGTTCAATCGTCCGCGTTTCCTGAACCTGTTGGAAAAGTTCTTTTCGTCGCAAAACCTATCGACGGATTGGGACACGTTGAAAGATGCGGATGATGAGCTGCTGGTGAATTCGCTGTCGATGTTGCTGGATTTCGACCCCGAAGAAAAACAGGCGCTGCTTGAGGCACCCTGTCTGCGCACCCGCCGCGAGACCTTGGTAACATTGATCGAATTTGCCATGCGTGGCGGATCGAACGAGGACCACTTACAATGACCGAACACGCGTTTGACCGCCACATGCTTGAGGCGCTGATCTGCCCGCAGACCCACACGACCCTGCATTATGACGCGGACAAGCAGGAGTTGGTGTCGAAAGCCGCCGGGCTGGCGTTTCCGATCCGCAATGGTATTCCTGTTATGCTGGTCGATGAGGCGCGCGAGCTAGACTAGATCGCGCGGCCTTGCAGCAGTTTGGGCAGGTCTCCGGTCAACCCTGCGGCCTCGCGCACAAAGCCGCGCCGTAGGCCCGGCAGCGATCCGACGATCCCCATCCCGATATCGCGACCCATCCGCAGCAGCGGATTGTCGTTGGAAAACAGCTTGTTGAACACATCCGTCGCCATTGCCAGAGAGGCCGTGTCGAACCTCCGCCATTCCTGAAAGCGCTCCAGCACCAGCACCGATCCGATATCCTCGCCGCGCCGTCCGGCGAGCGTCAGAACTTCGGCCAATGCCCCCACATCGCGCAGACCAGCGTTCAGCCCTTGGCCTGCAATCGGGTGCATCCCGTGGGCGGCATCCCCGACCAGAGCCATGCGGTCACCGATAAAGGAGTTAGCGATGGTCAGGTTCAGCGGATAGGTGAACCGGTCTCCGGCGATGCGAATGTCGCCCAGAAAATCCCCAAACCGGGGGTGCAAGACTTGCAGATAGTCGGCCTGGGGCAGCGCATTGATGCGCTCGGCAGCCTCGGTCCGTTCGCTCCAGACGATGGAACTGCGGTTGCCGGTCAGCGGCAGGATGGCCAGCGGGCCGGGGGGCATGAAGAACTGATGCGCGATACCGTGATGGGGCAGGTCATGTTCAATCGCACAGACCAGCGCGGTTTGGCCGTAATCCCACCCCGTCCGCTTGATCCCTGCGCGCGCGGCGGTGCCGCTGCGGCGGCCATCGCAGCCCACCAGCAGCCCACCCGAAACGGTCGCGCCATCATCCAGTGTAAGGGTCACGCCGGTCGCGTCAGCCTCTTGCGCGACAACCGTGCGTCCGTTGATCTGCGTGATCCGGGGCTCCTCGGCCATGGCGTCCAGAAAGGCGCGGCGCAGATGGCGGTCTTCGACCATAAAGCCCATCGGGCCCTCTTCGATCTCTGCATGGTCGAAATGCATGAAGAACGGAGAGGGGCCTGCGCCCGCATGTCCATCCGTGACCTTGATCTCCAGCATGGGCTGGGCGTGATCGGCGACCTTGCCCCACACACCCACTGCATCCAGCAGCCGTTGCGAGGCCAGCGCCAGTGCATAGGCACGTCCGTCAAACGCCGCGTTCTTGCGGACTTTTTGGGCCAAACTGTCGATGACGGTGACGGAATGCCCCGTCTGTGCCAGCGCCAAAGCCAAAGCCGGGCCATTCAGGCCGCCGCCTACGATCAGGATATCGGTCTTGTGTTCCATGCCCCGCAATATGCGCCCCCTTTCGGGATTGTCCATGTGCGGTCCTGTCGCTACCGTCCCGTCAGCAGAATTTTCCAAGGGGGCAGGGATGCAGGACTGGTTGACCATGACGGCGTGTGATCTGGGGCGGGGGATCGGCATGGGCCAGATTGACCCGGTCGAGCTGACCGAGACCTATCTGACCGCCATCGACGCCCATCCCTACCGCGACCGCATCTATGCGCGCGTCACCCACGACCGCGCCCGGGCCGAGGCCAAAGCCGCGCAGGATCGCGCCGCGCTGGGTCTGCGCCGGTCACTGCTGGACGGGGTGCCGATCAGCTGGAAAGACCTGTTCGATACCGCGGGCACCGGGACCGAGGCCGGATCGGCCCTGCTGAAAGGCCGGGTGCCGCAGGCGGACGCGGTTGTCGTGCGCAACGCCACGGCCATGGGCACGGTCTGTCTGGGCAAAACCCATATGAGCGAGCTGGCCTTCTCGGGCCTTGGTCTGAACCCCATCACCGACACGCCGCCCTGCATTGATGATGTGGAAGCCGTGCCGGGCGGGTCATCCTCGGGCGCGGCGGCCTCGGTCGCTTGGGGTTTGGCGGCTTGTGGGATTGGGTCCGACACCGGAGGCTCGGTGCGTATTCCCTCCGCATGGAACAATCTGGTGGGTCTGAAAACAACTGCAGGGCGGGTCAGCCTTGAAGGCACGGTGCCGCTGTGCCTGCGCTTCGACACCGTGGGCCCGCTGGCCCGGTCGGTTGAGGACGCGGCGCATATGCTGGCCCTGTTGGAAGGCGGCACACCCGCCGATCTGCGTGGGGCCAGCCTGAAAGGCCGCCGCTTTGCCGATCTGCAAAATATCGCCAAGGATAACCTGCGCGACACTCCTCGCGCCGCTTATGACAGCGCGCTGGAGCGTCTGCGCGATGCCGGGGCCGAGATCGTACCGCTGGAAGTGCCCGAACTGGCGGATGCGATGGCGCTGTCCGGTGTGCTTTACACGACCGAGGCCTATGGCCTGTGGCGCGATGTGATCGAAGCCAACCCGGACGCGATGTATCCAGAAATCCTCGAACGGTTCCGCACGGGCAAGAATGTCTCGGGTGCGGATTACATCGCGGCGTGGTCCAAGCTGAAGGCCTCTCGCGCTGCCTGGGATGCGGCCACATCCGGGTTTGATGCTGTTCTGGCACCGACTGCTCCGATTCTACCGCCTAATCTGGATCGGTTGCTGACCGATCACGACTATTACGTCACTGAAAACCTGCTTGCTTTGCGCAACACGCGGATCGGCAACCTGATGGGTCTGGCCGCGCTGACCTTACCGACAGTAACACCGGGCTGCGGGGTGATGATGATGGGCTATCCTGGGTCCGAGGAGGCTCTGCTACGGATCGGATCAGCGGCCGAGGCGGCATTGGCCTGAATGCCACAATCCCCTGATTCGCCATCACTTTGGCTGGACGAAACGGGGTGCGGCCTGTAACCTGCCTGAAAACGGGGCGCTATGATCCCGAACTTGAGGCAGTAGATATGAATTTCCCCGAGCGGTTTTCGAACCTACCGGAATACGCTTTCCCGCGTCTGCGCACCCTGTTGGACCACCATCAACCGGGCGGCGATGTGATTCACATGACTATCGGCGCGCCGATGCACGATTTCCCGGCCTGGGTGACGGATGTCATCTCTGAGAATGCCGCAGGGTTTCAAGGTTATCCGCCCAACGAAGGCTCACCCGAGCTGCGTGGCGCGATCACCGACTGGATCGCGCGCCGCTATGGCGTGACGATGGACCCCGACACCAACGTGATGGCCCTGAATGGCACGCGCGAGGGGCTGTATAACGCCGCCATGGCGTTGTGCCCCGAGGAAAAGAATGGCCAGAAGCCGGTCATCCTGTGCCCGAACCCGTTCTATCAGGTCTATATGGTGGCCTCGATCTCGGTCGCGGCGGACCCTGTTTTTGTATCGGCCACTGCTGCCACTGGACACCTTCCCGATTATGCAGGCCTGCCCGAGGATGTGCTGAACCGCACCGTCGCGGCCTATATCTGTTCACCCGCCAACCCTCAGGGCGCTGTGGCCTCACGCGACTATTGGGCCGAACTGATCGGGTTGGCGGAAAAGTACGATTTCCGCATCTTCGCGGATGAATGCTATTCCGAGATCTACCGTGACGAGGCACCGGTCGGTGCACTGACCGTCGCGCAAGAGATGGGCGCAGACCCTGAACGTGTGGTGCTGTTCAACTCACTCTCGAAGCGGTCGAACCTGGCTGGGCTGCGCTCGGGTCTGATTGCGGGCGGGCCGGATACGATCAAACGGGTCAAACAGCTGCGCAACTATGCCGGATCGCCACTGCCTTTGCCGTTGCAGGCCGCCGCCGCACGTGTTTGGGCGGACGAGGAGCATGTCATCCAGAACCGCGCGCTTTATCAGGAAAAATACGCCATCGCGGATGACGTGTTTGCAGGTGTGCAAGGCTATATGTCACCCGAGGCTGGGTTTTTCCTGTGGCTACCGGTCGATAACGGCGAAGAGACCGCATTGAAGCTCTGGCGTGAAACCGGGGTTCGGGTTCTGCCAGGCGCATATCTTTCCCAAGGCGATCCGGGACAAAACCCGGGCGAGCATTTTATTCGGGCCGCGCTTGTGGCTCCAAAAACAGAGTTGCAGCAGGGGCTGATTACGCTCCGCGACTGCATCTATTCGTGAGGTACGAGGGCAAAATGGCATCATTGAACGCGCGCAACCGCGATCCATTGCTGGACAGTACAACGCAAGCCGCCATTGAGCGGCGCAGCAAGGAGTTGATTGGGATTGCCTTGATCCTGCTGGGGCTGGCAGCTGCTGCTATGATCTGGTCCTACACGCCGGATGATCCGAACTGGATGGTCTCGACCGATGCGCCGGTGCAGAACTGGATGGGGCGTATTGGTGCATCTATCGCGGCGCCCTTGTTCATGATCGTGGGCTGGGGCAGCTGGAGCATTGCCTTGGTTCTGATCGGCTGGGGCGTGCGATTTGCGGGACATTTTGGCGAGGATCGCGCGATTGCCCGGTTGATCTTTGCGCCGATCTGGATTGCCGTCGTCTCGGTCTATGCAGCGACCTTGGTGCCCGATGAGGCTTGGCGTTCGACCCATAGTTTCGGCCTTGGAGGGCTGTTTGGCGACACCGTCATGGGCGCGTTGCTAACCCTGTTGCCGGTCGCATCGCATTTCGTGGTCAAGCTGATGTCGCTGGCCATGGCGCTCGGGATGCTGGCGCTGGGCATTTTCGTCTTGGGCTTTACGAAGGACGATGTGCGCAAAGGCTTCCGGGCGTTTTTGCTGGGCTTGGTGATGTCTTACGACGCGCTGATGAACCTGCTGGGCCGCAGTGCGTCGGCAACCGCGCAAGCGGCTCGTGACCGCCGCGCGCAATGGGATGAGCGCAAAGCCGCGCGTGTCGAAGCCGCCGAAGCCGTGTTCGACGATGAACTGGCTTACGCCGATCCGCCGTTCGAAGAGCCTCCGCTGACTGCGCCCGAGCCCGTGAAATCGGGCTTGCTGTCGCGTATCCCCGATCTGATCCGCCGCCCGGACCCTATGCCCGAGCCCGAATTGATCGACCGCGAGCCTCTCGCCGATTTTGAAGAGATGCCGGGCGAAGACCGCATCCGGTCCAAGATTTCCGCCGCTGTGCGCAACCGCAAGGTCGCCGCGGGTGAGATGGTACCTGAACATGACCCAAACCTGCCGCTGACCAAGGGGCGGGGACGTGGGCCCGATCCGTTGATCCTGAACTCTGGCGCGGGTGAATTGCCGCCGGAACCGCCGATGACGTCGACTGGTTTGCCACCCGAGCCGATGCTGACGGCAGAACCAACCGAATGGCATGAACCTCTGCATCAGGATTTTGCGCCCGAGCCGGACTATGATGAGGCCGTGTTCGAGGATGAGCCGATGGTTGAACCCGAGCCCGCCCCTGAGTCGCGCCCGGCGATGAAAATCCCGGTGGCTGAACCGCGCAAACCGGTTGTCGCGCAACCTGTGCGTCGCGCGCCGCAGCCTTCGCGCCGCGCGCAGGCCGAAGCGCAACCTGCGCTGTCGTTCGAGGACAAGCATTCCGATTTCGAATTGCCGCCTTTGGGCCTGCTGGCCAACCCCGCCAGCATTCAGCGCCATCACCTCAGCGATGAGGCGTTGGAGGAAAACGCCCGGATGCTGGAAAACGTGCTGGATGACTATGGCGTCAAGGGTGAGATCGTCAGTGTTCGCCCCGGTCCCGTTGTCACCATGTATGAACTGGAACCGGCACCCGGTCTGAAAGCCAGCCGTGTGATCGGTTTGGCCGACGATATCGCACGCTCGATGTCGGCGCTGTCCGCACGTGTTTCGACCCTGCCCGGGCGCTCGGTCATCGGCATCGAACTGCCCAATGAGAACCGTGAGATGGTGGTGCTGCGTGAAATCCTTGCCAGCCGTGATTTCGGCGACGGCAACCATGCGCTGCCGTTGGCCTTGGGTAAGGATATCGGCGGTGAGTCGGTCGTGGCGAACCTTGCCAAGATGCCTCACCTGCTGATCGCAGGGACCACGGGGTCCGGTAAATCGGTGGCGATCAACACGATGATCCTGTCGCTGCTCTATAAGTTGACACCCGATGAATGCCGCCTGATCATGATCGACCCCAAGATGCTTGAACTCAGCGTCTATGACGGTATCCCGCATCTGCTGTCGCCCGTTGTGACGGACCCGAAAAAGGCGGTTGTCGCCCTGAAATGGGTCGTGGGCGAGATGGAGGACCGCTATCGCAAGATGTCCAAAATGGGCGTGCGCAATATCGCGGGCTACAACGGTCGTGTGAAGGATGCGTTGGCCAAGGGCGAGATGTTCAGCCGCACGGTCCAAACGGGCTTTGACGACGAGACCGGCGAACCCACCTTCGAGACCGAAGAATTCGCACCCGAGGCGATGCCCTATATCGTCGTTATCGTCGACGAGATGGCCGACCTGATGATGGTCGCGGGTAAAGAGATCGAGGCGTGTATTCAACGTCTGGCGCAGATGGCGCGGGCCTCGGGTATTCACCTGATCATGGCCACGCAGCGGCCTTCGGTTGATGTGATCACCGGCACGATCAAGGCAAACTTCCCCACCCGGATCTCGTTCCAGGTGACCTCGAAAGTCGACAGCCGCACCATTTTGGGCGAGATGGGCGCCGAGCAACTGCTGGGGCAGGGCGACATGCTCTATATGGCTGGCGGGGCCAAGATCACCCGCTGCCACGGCCCGTTCGTGTCGGACGAAGAGGTCGAAGAAATCGTCAACCACCTGAAACAGTTCGGCCCGCCCGATTACATGAGCGGTGTCGTCGATGGCCCGGCCGAGGAAAAGGCCGACAATATCGATGCAGTTCTTGGCCTGAATACCGGTGGCAACACCAATGGCGAGGATGCTTTGTACGATCAGGCGGTGGCGATTGTGATCAAGGATCGCAAATGCTCGACCTCGTATATCCAGCGGAAACTTGCCATCGGTTACAACAAAGCCGCCCGTCTGGTTGAGCAAATGGAGGACGAAGGCGTTGTTTCCGCAGCCAATCATGTCGGAAAGCGCGAAATCCTCATCCCCGAGCAATAGGATATTTAATAACAAGGGCAGAAGGCCTATCTGTGCCTTATGAAACAGATTGCTTTTGCCCTTGCTTTGACATTGACCGCACCCGCCGCGTGGGCCGCGGATAAGCTGCCATTGTCGCAGATATCAAACTATCTGAACGAGTTGAAAACCGTTCAGACCACCTTCACTCAGGTCAATGATGACGGGTCGCTCAGCACCGGTAAGCTGTGGATTGAACGGCCGGGCAAGATGCGGTTCGAATACGACCCGCCTAACAGCGCTGTTGTTCTGGCGCGGGCTGGGACGGTTCAGATTTTCGATCCAAAGTCCAATCAACCACCCGAGCAATACCCCTTGCGGCGCACACCGCTGTCATTGGTTCTGGCGAGGAACGTGAACTTGGCTCAGGCGAATATGGTGGTCGGGCACGACTTTGACGGCACGGCTACGGTTGTGACAGCGCAAGATCCCAAAAACCCGGATTCGGGCCGGATCGAACTGATGTTCACCGGCGATCCGGTAGAGCTGCGCAAATGGGTGATCCATGACAACGCAGGCAGCCAGACTACGGTCTTGCTAGGGCCGCTTGAGACGGGCGGGAACCTGGATAACAACCTCTTCTCGCGCCGGACCAGAAGCGGGTCAGGCAATCGCTGACCCGCTGACCTTTTAGTAACGGCAGCCTGACAGTTGTGCCTGATACAGTTTGGCGCGTGCATCTACATTGTTGGCGACGTTCAACAGCCAAGTTTTGCTGTAATGACTGCCGCGAGCATAGCCGGTATGGCCCTCATGATACGCCAGATACTGGTTACGCGTGTCGTGCAGTTGGATCCCATTGCGATCTAGACTTTTGGTCATGTACCAGCCGATAAAGTCGGACGCATCACGGATACGGTCCCGCTTGGCACGGCGTTTGCCGGTCTCGCGCTGGTATTCCTCCCACGTGCCGTCCAAAGCTTGGCTAAAGCCATAAGCGCTGCTTTGGCGGCCCATCGGGATGACACCCAGCACGTATTGGTGTGGAGTGCGCGCATCGTGCCGATAGCGGCTTTCCTGATAGATTGTCGCCATCTGTACGTGAACTGGGACACCCCATTTCCGCTCTGTGGTTTTGAATGCCTTGATAAAGTCGGGCCGCTCGCGCGCAATGCTGCACGCGTCATTCAGCTTGCTGGGCGGCTGTTTCGAGCCGCCACTACAGGATGCCAAAAGCAGCACCCCGAAGAGTACGATAAGAATTCTGCTCATGTGCCTCGTGCCTTTTTTCTTTATTCTAGCGCAGATTGAGCGTTTTGGAAATCACAAACGCTACAGCACAATAGCTAGAATTATGGGCATTGCGCCCACCGACAACACGGTCGAGACCATAACCATACCCGCTACTGCGTCCGCGTCGGCTTCGAACCGTTCGGCCAGCAAGTATGAGGTCACGGCCACAGGCGCACACATTTGCAGCACCAGAACCCCGAATGCGACCGAATCCAAAGCGAACGCCAGTGCGATACCCCAGCCAAGCGCGAAACAGACCGCCAGTTTCAACGCTGAAAGCCAGATAGCCTGCCCCAGTTTCCGGGTGGTCAGGCGCGCTATTGCGACGCCGACGGTGATCAGCATCATTGGAATAGCCATTTGCCCCAACAGATCCAGTGTATTGGTCAGGAACAGTGGCGTTTCCCACCCGCGCCACAGAAATAGCGCGCCTAGCAAAGTGGCCCATACCATCGGTTCGCGTGCTACTTTGCCAAACGCGCCTTTGCCAGCAACCAGATAAATCCCGTATGTAAAAGAGAAAAGTGCAGTGACGGCCAGAAAGATCACGGCAAATCCAAGCCCGGCCTGGCCAAAGGCAAAAATGCAAAGCGGTAGCCCCAAATTGCCCGTGTTTCCAAAGATGAGCGGTGCAAGGTAGGTTCTGCGATCCAGCCCGGAAAACCGCACAAATAAACCGAATGCGACAGCAAGTACCAGATGGCCAACAATGGCCGCCAGTGTGAACCGCGTCAGCTCGCCTGCGGGAATCTCAGTTTGCATAAGGGCAACAAAAATAAGGCTGGGTACTGCAAGCGTGACCGCCAAACGAGTCACGAATTCCAGTCGGTATTCGAATCCGAACCTGACCCACGCATAGCCGATTCCGGCTAAAAGAAAGACCGGAGCAACAATTTCAAACACTGTCAGTAAGAGGTTCACAGACTGTTTCCCTTAATTTCCGATCATTGATTGGCATTTCAGCGCATAAAAGAGTAGTAAGACCTTTGGGGGCTGAAGATATGCTGAAGACAAACGCCAAGTACCGTCTGGGTCAGGTGGTTCGCCACAAAAAACATCCCTTCCGAGGGGTCATTTTTGATGTGGATCCGGAATTCTCGAACACGGAAGAATGGTATCAAGCGATACCGGAAGACAGTCGTCCGCTCAGGGAACAACCGTTCTATCATTTGCTGGCCGAAAACGACCAATCCTTCTATGTTGCTTATGTTTCTGAACAAAATCTGGTTGCTGACCAGTCGGGCGAACCGGTGGAACATCCCGATATTCCCGACATGTTCGGTCCGTTCGAAAACGGTGCGTACCCTTTGCACTTTCACCTGAACTGACAACGGGGCAGCCGGCGCTTGGTCAGTAGCCAAGCGCGCAACCGTCTTTTCTGGGATCGCTTGCGCCTTCAAGCACACCGTCCTCTTTGATGAGGATTGCCTGGGCGCCGCCGAGCGGGGTTTCCGGAATTTCAACTTTGTGACCCATATCGCCTAATTGTTCAGCCACCTTGCGCGGAATTCCGCGCTCGAGTTTCAGTACACCCCCATCAGCGAATGCGCGTGGCGCGTCGATGCTGGCCTGAAGGTCCAAACCGTGATCGGTGAGGTTCGACAACAGGCGCGCATGGCCGGTTGGCTGGAACGCTCCGCCCATCACGCCGAAGGGCATGGTGATCCGGTTGTCCTGCATGACCATGCCTGGAATGATGGTATGCATCGGGCGTTTGCCGCCGCCCATTTCGTTGGGGTGGCCCTGTTGCAGCGTGAACCCAGCGCCGCGGTTTTGCAGCAAAATCCCATATTTCTCGGATGCGATGCCCGAGCCAAAACTGTGGAAGATCGAATAGATCAGTGACACTGCCATTCGGTCGCGATCGACGACGGTGATATAGATCGTATCTTTGTGAATTGCTTCAGTGACCGGTGCAGCAGCGGGCATCGCGCGATTGGGGTCGATTAACGCGGCTAAGCTGTCGGCAATACCCTGATCAGTGAACTTCTGAGCCTGTGCCATATGATCGGGGTCAGCAATGAACCGGTTGCGGGCGTCATAGGCCAACTTTGAGGCTTCAGCCTCAATATGAATACGCTCGACCCCGAACGGGTCCATACCGGACAGATCAAAGTTCTTCAGAATATTAAGCAGAAGAATCGCCGTGGCCCCCTGACCGTTGGGCGGATGTTCGAACAGTTCGGTGTCATGGTACCGGCCGCTCACCGGTTTCGTCTTGGAAAAGGCGGTCGAGGCGAAGTCCGCTTCTGTATGTACGCCGCCGCGGCTTGTCAGGGCATCGATCATGTCCAGCGCGATGTCCCCGGTGTAAAACGCATCCCTGCCGTATTTGGCAATCTGCCGCAGCACCTGGGCCTGACCGGGCGCGCGAAAAACCTGCCCGATTTTGGGTGCGGCCCCGTTGAACAGATAGTGGTCTCGTGCGGCGCCTTGCAGGTTGGATGCGCCCGATATCCAGTCAAATGCCACCCGCGGCGCGACCGGAACCCCGATTTCGGCATAATGAACGGCGGGTTGAAGAATGGTTTCAAGCCCGAGTTTTCCCTCGGTATCAGCCAAATGGCAAAATGCATCCACCGCACCGGGGATTGTCACAGCTTCGGGCGTGTTCAAGGGGACAGTCTCCAAACCCTTGGCGCGCAGGTCTTGCGCTTTGGCCGAAGCAGGCGCGCGACCTGATCCGTTAAGAGCCCGAACTTTGTTTTCGCCCGCACGATTGAAAAGTACAAAGCAATCGCCGCCGATACCGGTCATTTGCGGCTCGCAAATTCCCAACAAGACCGCTCCTGCGATCGCGGCGTCCATCGCATTGCCGCCCTGCTGCAGAATTTGCAACGCAACCTGAGCCGCCAAAGGATGTGACGTGGCACACATGCCTTCGGTCGCCAGAACCTGTGACCGGCCCGGTGTATGGAAATCGCGCATAGTGATGCTCCCGTGACTGAACGCGCCGAACGTATCGCGCGGGTTGTTATTGTCCAGTCAAATCAAGGGGAAGTTCCTCGGCGCCGTTCACTGGGTGGGGGCTGTGACACTAGGCGCCGAGGGAAGCTATCTGAGCTACGAGTTAACTTTTGCTCTTTGTTTGCGGCGCGACAATGGTCTGATCTGGGCGTTATTGTGACATTTTCGGTCTAGCCCAAGCGTGGAAAGTCAAAGCGCAGGGACAGACGATTGCAGCCGTTCGTGTGTTCATAACGGATTTCGCTGGTCAATTCATGGATCAGAAACCAGCCAAACCCACCTTCGGGCAGATCATTCAGTGAGGAGCCAAGCGGTGCAGGGACACCGTCAGGTACACGAAACCCCGGCAGTGGGTTGCCTGTGTCCGAGATCAGGATCTCAAGCCAGTTTTCGTTCAATCGGCATCTGACCTTGACCTTTGCCGGTGTAATTCCCGCATATGCGTGTTCAACGACATTATTGATCGCCTCGGCCAGCGCTATCTTGACGTCGGCAGCTTTGTGTTGCGGCAGGCCCTGAGCTTCTAGGCAGGTGCTAATTCTGGCGATGCCAGTGCTGGCTTCAGCCTCGGTCGCGGCAAAGTTCAAATCCATGCAATTCTCGTCACACATGGCCATTGCGCCCATTCAGATCCGTCAGTCCGCCGCAGCCGTCAGCGCATCGTCCAATGTCGGGTACAGCTTGAACACCGTATCCATGCGCGTTAGCCGAAACACCTTTTCGACAAATGGGTGCAGCCCGGCCAAATCCAGGCGTCTTTCGCTGCCGAGTTGCTTCATCGACGCCACGATGGCCCCAAGCCCGCTGGAATCAATGAATTCCACATCCGTCAAATCCAGAACGACCCGTGGCGCCCCGCCTTGTGCCGTGCTTCGCATGTCTTCTTTGAACTGGATGGCCATCGCGGCATCAATCCGGTCGGAATGGACCGTAATGACCTGCGTTGTGTCAGTCGTTTTGCTGGTCAGGCTCATACGCGACTATCCTTCAAACTGAAAATAAATGGTAGAAATACGCTAGACGGCAAATCTTACCATTCGGTATCCAAAGGTAGGGAAGTTGAGAGGAGCATCCGTATGAAACAGGTCGTGATCGCAGGGGCTGCACGCACTCCGATGGGTGGATTTCAGGGGATGTTCGACGGGGTCACCGCTGCCGAACTAGGTGGCGCCGCAATCCGTGCGGCGCTTGATGGTGCACAGGCTGACACAGTGGACGAGGTTTTGATGGGCTGCGTTTTGCCGGCCGGTCAGGGTCAGGCGCCCGCGCGGCAGGCGGGCTTTGCTGCCGGGCTTGGCGAGGACGTTCCCGCCACCACACTGAACAAGATGTGCGGGTCGGGCATGAAGGCTGCGATGATTGCGTACGACCAAATCGCCTTGGGTCATTCCGACACGATGATTGCCGGCGGGATGGAGAGTATGACGAACGCACCTTATCTGCTGCCCAAGATGCGTGGCGGTGCTCGGATTGGTCATGGGCAGGTCGTAGACCACATGTTTCTGGATGGGCTCGAGGATGCCTATGACAAAGGCCGTTTGATGGGAACCTTCGCCGAGGATTGTGCCGAGGCGTATCAGTTCACGCGTGAAGAGCAGGATGAATACGCCGTGCGTTCGTTGTCCAACGCGCTGTCCGCGCAGGAAACCGGTGCTTTTGACGCCGAGATCACACCTGTCGTGACCCGCTCTCGTAAGGGAGAGATCACTCATTCGGCTGATGAACAACCGCAATCGGCGCGTCCCGAAAAAATTCCGACGCTAAAACCAGCATTTCGCAAAGACGGGACGGTAACGGCAGCCAACTCCTCCTCTATCTCGGACGGTGCTGCCGCTCTGGTTCTGGCGTCGACCGATGCTGCCGAGGCCCGCGGGCTTACCATACGCGCGCGCATTCTTGGCCATGCCAGCTTTGCTCAGGCACCGGGTTTGTTCACCACTGCTCCGGTTCCTGCGGCGCAGTCCTTGTTGGCGAAAATCGGGTGGTCCAAGGACGATGTGGATCTGTGGGAAGTCAACGAAGCCTTTGCGGTCGTGCCCATGGCCTTCATGCGCGAGATGGGCCTGCCCCGTGACATCGTCAATGTCAACGGAGGGGCCTGTGCGCTAGGGCACCCAATCGGCGCTTCGGGCGCACGGATCATGGTCACGCTTTTGAATGCGTTGGAAAAGCGGAACCTCAAACGGGGTGTGGCGGCCATCTGCATTGGTGGCGGTGAAGGGACGGCGATCGCAATCGAACGGGTTTGACGCTTTGGCGTTTTCGGCATAGGTCGCTGCACAAAGCAAATTGATCCGGACCAGTGACCATGACCGTCGACTATGCGCAGCTTGCTAAAGCCATTGCCGCTCTGACCGAGGGTGAAACGGATGAGGTCGCCCTGATGGCGACCGTCACCTGCGAGGTGCATCACAGCGATGATCGCTTTAACTGGACCGGGTTTTATCGGGTGACCGAGCCCGACCTGCTTAAGATTGGTCCCTACCAAGGTGGCCACGGTTGTCTTGTCATCCCCTTTAGCCGTGGCGTTTGTGGCGCAGCGGCCCGGACCCAAGAGGTGCAGCTTGTGGCTGACGTGGACGCATTTCCCGGCCATATCGCCTGTGCGTCCTCAACCCGGTCGGAACTGGTGCTGCCTGTCTTTGACGCGCAGGGTGAGGTGATCGCGGTGTTTGATATCGACAGCGATCTGCCCGATGCGTTTACTCAGGCAGATGCCGATGGGCTTGCCTCTATCCTCCGCGATGTGTTCGCACGCTGAGGTCGGTTAGCCCAGCAGCGGGGGCAGAAAGGTGAAGGCAGCATAGCAAGCAGCGGCCTGACCGATCAGGATTGCAAATAACCACCTCGAAAATCCCCGTTTGCGGGTCTTGTGGCGGAATATCCACCGCCCGACTATGGCTCCGGGGCTGCCACCCAGCGCAGCCAGCCATAGCAGAGGACGTTCCGGCACCCGGCGCTTGCGCCGCCGCGCGCGCAGTTTGTCCCAGCCAAAGGCCAGCAGGGTCAGGGTATTGATCGCCCACAGATACATTACTGCAATCCACATGCGTGACCGATACCGAACGTGGCCGCGTGACCCAAGTGAAAAAACGCTTGGTTTTTTCATCGATTCGCGCCATCGTGAAAAACAGGGATGAAATTTCACGACAACGCGGAGCGGCAATTGAACTCTCAAGCCCCCCAAAGCGCGACCCTTGGTGCCGATATCCGCGCCCTGCGCAAAGCGCGCGGGCTGACGCTGAGCGAGATTGCTGCAAAGTTGAACCGCTCGGTCGGGTGGCTTAGCCAGGTTGAGCGGGATATGTCCGATCCGTCCATCTCGGACCTGCGGCAGATGGCCGATTGTCTGGGCGTGCCCATGTCGATGCTGTTTGCCCATTCCGCCGCCCCGGCGGATGAGCAGGGTTATGTGGTTCGCGCGGGCTCACGCCGTCCAATGGGATCGGGCGAGGAAGGACTGATCGAGGAATTGCTCTCGCCTGATCTGACCGATGATTTTGAGATGGTGCATTCCACATTCGAGCCCCGCTCGCAGATGCAGACCCCCGCCAATCGCCCGACGCAAGAGGTCGGCTATATGATCTCAGGGCGGCTGGACCTGACGATTGGCGGGCGGCAGTTTTCGGTCGGGCCGGGGGACAGTTTCCGCATCAAACACGAACCTTATCACTGGGCGAACCCCTATGATGAGCCCGCCGTGGCCATCTGGGTCATCGCCCCGCCGGTGTATTGAATGAGCTTCGAGGCCTGGACCATATTCGCTCTGTTCTGGGTGGTGTTCGTCACCACACCGGGGCCGAATGCGGTCAATTGCATCTCAAACGGAATGAGCCTGCCCTTTGCCAAGGCGATGTTGGGCGTGCTGGCGATCCTGACTCAGGCCAGCGCCTTTCTGATCCTGTCCGCGCTGGGCGTCACGGCGCTGATCGCGGCCTCACCCACCGGGTTTTTCATCGCCAAACTGATCGGCGCGGGGTTCTTGATCTGGATGGGCATCCGCGGCTGGATCAATGCCAGCAAACCCGCGCCCGCGTCCGAGCGACCCGCGCGCCACGTCTATCTGCACGCACTGGCGGTGGCAACGATCAACCCCAAAAGCGTGGCCGGGTATCTGGCGGCGTTTTCGCAATTCGTTCAACCCGACGTGCCGGTCTGGCAACAGATGGGGGTGATCATGCCCACCGCGCTGGTCATCACAACGCTCAGCTACACGGGGTTCACCCTGCTGGGTGCGCTGATGGGCAAGGCTGCGCTGGGTGCTGTGTTCAACGTCTGGGTCCGCCGCGTGATGGCGACCTGTTTCATCATCTACGGCGTGATGCTGGGTACCAGCGCAACGCCTACAGCAAGGGGGTAAAGACATGCACACCGGTTCCTGCCTCTGCGGCAAGGTCGCCTACACCATTGACGGAGACCTCGCCGCATCCAACGCCTGCCATTGCGGCCAATGCCGCAGGCAATCGGGTCATCTGTGGGCCTCCTGCGAGACGCATGAAGACAACCTCAGCTTTACCTCCAGTGAGACGCTGGGTTGGTATCGCGCCTCCGACATCGCCAAGCGCGGCTTTTGCAGCGCCTGCGGCTCGTTCCTGTTTTGGCAGCACAATGATGAGGACACGATTGCGGTTTCAATAGGGTCTCTGGACGAGCCCACCGGGCTGAAACTCGCCCAACATATCTTCGTCGCCGACAAGGGCGACTACTACGACATTCAGGACGATCTGCCCCAACGGGCATACTAACAGGGAAGCAAAACCATGAGTGATTTTCCAACCAAGGCCCGTGTGGTCATCATCGGCGGCGGCGTCGTCGGCTGTTCATCGCTTTATCATCTGGCCAAGAAGGGCTGGACCGACTGCGTTCTGCTGGAAAAGAACGAGTTGACGGCCGGGTCCACCTGGCACGCGGCGGGCAATGTGCCGACATTCTCGACTTCGTGGGCGATCATGAACATGCAGCGCTATTCGACCGAGCTGTATTCGCGCCTTGCGGACGAGGTCGATTACCCGATGAACTACCACGTTTCGGGCTCGATCCGTCTGGCGCACAGCAAGGAACGGATGCAGGAGTTCGAACGCGCCCTGTCCATGGGTCGTTATCAAGGCATCCCGATGGAGATGTGGACAGCGGAAGAGGCCAAAGAGCGCTATCCCTTCCTTGAAACCCATGATCTTGAGGGCGTTCTGTACGATCCGACCGACGGCGACATCGACCCGGCGCAGCTGACGCAGGCGCTGGCTAAAGGCGCGCGGGATATGGGGCAAAAGATCATCCGTTTCTGCCCGGCGACCGGCGTGACTCAGCATGAAGATGGCACCTGGACTGTGCATACCGATAAGGGCGATATTGCCTGCGACTACGTGGTCAACGCCGCTGGGTACTATGCGCAGCGCGTGGGCGAATGGTTCAAACCCTTTGGCGGGCGTACGGTGCCTGCGATGGTCATGAGCCACCAATACCTGCTGACCGATGAAATCCCCGAGGTGGAAGCGTGGTCAAAGGAAAACGGCGGCAAGCTGCCGCTGCTGCGCGACGTGGATATCTCGTACTACCTGCGGCAGGAGAAGAACGGCTTCAACCTTGGGCCGTATGAGCCCAACTGCAAGGGCCATTGGATGACCGAAGACGATCCGATGCCCGAGGATTTCAGTTTCCAGCTTTGGAACGACGATCTGGACCGGATCGAAGACATCGTCACCGACGCGATGGAGCGGGTGCCGCTGATGGCAACTTCGGGCGTTGGACGTGTCATCAATGGCCCGATCCCTTACGCGCCGGATGGGTTGCCTCTGATCGGGCCGATGCCCGGCGTAAGCAACGCGTTTGAGGCGCACACCTTTACCTTCGGCATCGCGCAGGGCGGTGGCGCTGGCAAGGTGCTTGCCGAATGGATCGTCGATGGCGCGACCGAATGGGATATGTGGGCCGTCGATCCACGCCGCTACACCGACTACACCGATCAAGACTATTGCAACCAGAAGGGCATGGAGGTCTACGGCAACGAATACGCCATGCACTTCCCCCATCACGAATGGCCCGCGGCGCGCGACAAGAAGCTGTCTCCGGTTCATGACAAGATCAAGGAACTGGGCGGCGTGATGGGTGCCTATAACGGCTGGGAACGTGCCAACTGGTTCGCCAAGCCGGGCGATGACACCTCGCTGGACGCGACGCATACATGGGCCCGATCCGGCCCGTGGGAGCAGCGGATCAAAGAAGAATGCGAGGCCGTGCGCGACCATTGCGGCGTGCTGGACTTGCCGGGTTTCTCGCGCTTCATGGTTAAGGGAGAAGGCGCGGCCGAGGCGCTGCGCGGGCTGGTGACGGGCGGTCTGCCCAAGGTGGGCCGGATCAATCTGGTCTATATCGCCGACGACCGGGGCCGCATCCTGACCGAGATGTCCTGCTTGCGTCTGGGCGAAGATGAGTTCGTCATGATCACCGCCGCCACCGCGCAATGGCACGACCGGGACATTCTGGTGAATGCGATGCCCTCGGGTGTCAGTGTCGAGGATGTTACCACCACACGCGACACGCTGATCGTCACCGGCCCAAAATCGCGGGACATCCTGGCGGGGCTGACCGATGCCGATCTGTCGCTGGGCTGGCTGACCCATCAGGCCGCCACTGTGGCAGGGAAACCCGCCTATCTGATCCGCGTATCCTTTGCTGGCGAACTGGGTTGGGAAGTTCACGCTCTGAACGACGACATGCCTGCGATCTATGACGCGATCCTTGAGGCTGGTGCCACGCCGTTTGGCATGTATGCGCTGAACTCGCTGCGGATCGAAAAAGGCTACCGCGCGTGGAAGGGCGACCTGTCGACCGATTACTCTCTGCTGGAAGGCGGGCTGGGGCGCTTCGTCAAACTAGACAAGCCGCAGGATTTCCCCGGCAAGGCCGCGATCCTGAACGAAAAGCAGCAAGGGGTGAAGAAGTCCTTCGTGACCCTGACGGTCGAGGCCGGTGACTGCGACGCACCCTACATGTCCTGCATCTGGCAAGGCGACCAGATCGTGGGCGAGACCACATCGGGTGCATGGGGCTATCGCGTTGGCAAGTCCATCGCACTGGGCATGATCAAGTCGGAATTGGCAAATCCGGGCACCGCGTTGGAGGTCGAGATCTACGGCCAGAAATACCCCGCTGTGGTGCAAGAGGATCAACCCCTCTGGGATCCGGCCAACGACCGGCTGCGGGCCTGACCATGGCTGTTCCGCGCGTCATGCAGGGCGTTCACCTGACCCGCCACGGCGGGCCAGAGGCGCTGGAGTGGCGCGCGGATATCCCGGTGCCACAACCCGGGCCCGGTCAGGTGCTGGTTCGGGTCGCGGCAGCTGGGGTCAACAACACCGATATCAACACACGTGTCGGCTGGTATTCCTCAGACATTACCGGCGCGACGGATGCGGTGGATCAGGAGGTCGACGCGGGCGGCTGGGGTGGCGCGTTACACTTCCCGCGCATTCAGGGCGGCGATCTGTGCGGCATCGTTGAACTTGCCGGACCCGAGACTGGGTTCCAACCCGGTCAACGAGTCACCTGCCCGATCAACCTGCCGCGCCCACGCCCCGGCAATCCGACAGGGTTCATCGCGCTCGGGTCCGAGATTGACGGGGCCTTCGCGCAATATTGTCTGGTTGAGGCGTCGGACCTGTATGACGTCTCGGCTTCACCGCTGTCGGATGCCGAGATCGCTGCCATCCCCTGTGCTTTTGGCACGGCGGAAAACCTGCTGACCCGCGCAGGCGTGACTGCAGGCCACAAGGTTTTAATCACCGGAGCTTCGGGCGGGGTCGGTCTGGCTGCTGTGCAACTTGCCCGGCTACGCGGAGCGACCGTGTGGGGTGTCACCAGCCCAGCCAAAGCCGATGTGGTCAAAGATCAAGGGGCAACGGATACGTTTGACCGTAACGCGCCCTTGCCGAAAGACAT
Source organism: Ruegeria sp. YTSC325 (assembly GCF_059609525.1). Classification (NCBI taxonomy): domain Bacteria; kingdom Pseudomonadati; phylum Pseudomonadota; class Alphaproteobacteria; order Rhodobacterales; family Roseobacteraceae; genus Ruegeria; species Ruegeria sp. YTSC325. The sequence continues at coordinate 84,880 of NZ_JBXWLY010000006.1, read as the reverse complement.
GTTCGATGTTGTGATCGACGTCGTCGGTGGCCCCGCCTGGCCCAACCTGATCCTGTCGCTGAAACCCGGCGGGCAGTATGCGGTATCTGGTGCCATCGCCGGCCCCATCGTTCAGGCCGATCTGCGCGATATCTATTTGCGCGACATCACCATCCACGGCTGCACCCATCAGGCCTTCGAGGTTTTCGGACGATTGGTCGAACTTATGAACGCAGGCCGGATCAAACCTTTGATCTCAAAAACCTATCCGCTAAGAGATATCGCCGAAGCGCAAGAGGACTTTCAGTCCAAAGCATTTGCGGGAAAACTGGTTCTCATTCCCTGAGGAAAGGTAAGGCTATGGCGGATATCACCCTGTTGGACGGCTCGATCGGGCAGGAACTGGTCAAGCGCGGTGGCGAAAAGCCCACGCCTTTGTGGTCAACGCGCGTGATGATAGATCAGCCCGAACTGGTGGGGCAAGTCCATGCCGATTACTTCCGCCGTGGCGCGACGGTGGCGACCACGAACACCTATGCCGTGCACCGCTCGCGCTTGGTGCGCGAAGGGATCGAGGATCAACTGCCCGCCCTGATCGACTCGGCGCTGACACAGGCAGAACGCGCGCGGCCGCCCTCGAGCGGGCGGATCGCAGGGGCACTGGGGCCGCTTCTGGCCTCATACCGGCCCGACCTGAAGCCCGATGTGGAAGACGCGGCCTTGAAATATGCCGAGCTGGTCGGTCTGATGAACGACCGGGTGGACCTATTCCTGCTGGAAACCGTCTCGTCCCTGCAAGAAGCCGAAGGCGCGTTGCGCGGGACGGAAAGCGCAACCAAACCCGTCTGGCTGGCGCTGTCAGTGATGGATAATGACGGCACCCGCCTGCGTTCGGGCGAGCATCTGGCGCAGGTCGCGCCTCTGGTCGATCGCTTTGCGCCGCAAGCGGTGTTGATCAACTGCACCCGCCCGGAATCGGTGATGCCCGCACTGATGATCCTTGAAACGATGGGCCGCCCTTACGGGGCCTATGCCAATGGCTTCACCGGCATCACACAAGGGTTTTTGGAAGACGCCCCCACTGTTGATGCGCTAGAAGAACGTCGTGACCTGACGCCTGAAGCCTATGCCGATTTTGCTATGTCCTGGGTCGAACACGGGGCCACCATCGTCGGCGGCTGCTGCGAGGTCGGCCCCGATCATATCGAGGCGCTGGCCCACGCGCTGCACGCCGCGCGACACCGGATCGTCTAGGGCGATGGCGGGTCAGCAGCATTTCGATATCCTCGTCGCCCCCGGCTATGTGCTGCTGGAACTGGCGTCGCTGGTCGAGGTGCTGCGGCTGGCCAATCGCGTCTGCCCGCACCCGCCCTTTACCTATGCGTATAAGTCGCTGAAGGGTGGACCGATCCATTCCAGCAGCGATGCGATGATCCAGACCGAGGCTGTCAGCACCCAGCCCAACGCGGATTACCTGTTTGTCATCGGCAATACCGACCCTGACCATCCCGACCTTTCGCTGGGTCGCGTGGTTTCGGATTACACATATCGTGGCGCACAGGTGTTCTTGCTGGCTGAAGCCGCCAGCCGTTACATCGACGAACACGGTACCGAGGATATGGCGACCCATTGGGAAAATGCCTCATTCCTGCGCGAACGCGGGGCCCGGTTCGAGGCGAAGCTCTCCATCGCCACACAGCAAGGCGCCGTTGTCACCTGTGCGGGGATGGAGGCGACGACGGATGTGGCCTTGTCTGTGATCGGCCGACACATCTCGGGGCCAGCCAAGATGACCGTGGCCGATATTATGCTGCACGAGAACATCCGCGATTTCTCCTCCATGCAGCCGTTTTCCGGCACACGTCTGACCGCCACCGGGGATGCCAAGCTGGACCAGTGCATCAAGCTGATGCAGGCCAATATCGAGGACCCTCTGCCGATCCATCAGATCGTCGAGGAACTGCATCTGTCCAACCGCTCGCTCGAGCGCAAGTTCAAGACCTTCTTCGGCACCACCCCCAACGGGTTCTACCGCGAGATGCGGTTGGCCAAGGCCAATAACCTGCTTCTCAACACCACCATGAGCGTGCGCGAGATCGGCCTTGCCTGCGGGTTCCCGAACGGGTTTTCGTCTGTTTACAAAAGCTTTTTCGGCGTCACGCCCTTTGTTCTGCGTCGTGAAAAGCGCGCGACACATCGGTGAAAATTACCGATTTTGTGACGCTTTTGGCGCATTTATTGTCGATCTTCCGTGGCATTTTGGCCCAAACCTGACAGCGCGGAGATTTCAGGATGGTTGATCTTCCCAACAAGGCCCGAGTGGTCATCATCGGCGGCGGCGTCATCGGATGCTCGGTCGCATATCACCTGACTAAGAAGGGCTGGAGTGATGTCGTTCTGCTGGAGCGCAAGCAGCTGACCAGCGGCACCACATGGCACGCCGCCGGCCTGATCGCACAGTTGCGGGCGACGGCGAACATGACCAAACTGGCGAAATATAGTCAGGAACTTTACGGCTCGCTCGAAGAAGAAACCGGTGTTGCCACGGGGTTCAAACGCTGCGGCTCGATCACCGTAGCTTTGACCGAGGAGCGAAAGGAAGAGATCTACCGTCAGGCTGCCATGGCCCGCGCCTTTGGGGTCGAGGTTGAGGAAATCTCGAACGAGCGCGTCAAGGAGATGTACCCACATCTAAATGTTGAAGACGTCAAGGGCGCAGTCTATCTGCCGCTGGACGGGCAGGGCGACCCGGCCAATATCGCACTGGCGCTGGCCAAGGGCGCGCGGCAACGCGGCGGGATCGTCAAGGAACGGGTGAAAGTCACCGAGATCGTCAAACAGGGGCGTACAGTCACGGGCGTTGAATGGATTGCCGATGACGGCAGCGCCTCGGGCCATATCGAATGCGATATGGTGGTGAACTGCGCGGGCATGTGGGGGCATGAGGTCGGGCGCATGGCAGGCGTGAACGTCCCGCTGCACGCGTGTGAGCATTTCTATATCGTGACCGAAGGCATTGACGGCCTGACCCAGCTGCCGGTTCTGCGCGTGCCGGATGAGTGCGCCTATTACAAGGAAGACGCGGGCAAAATCTTGCTGGGCGCGTTTGAACCCAACGCGAAGCCATGGGCCATGGAGGGCATCCCCGGCAGTTTCGAGTTCGACCAACTACCCGAGGATTTCGACCACTTCGAGCCGATCCTTGAGGCGGCAGTAAACCGGATGCCGATGCTGGCCGAGGCGGGGATTCACACCTTCTTCAACGGGCCGGAATCGTTCACGCCCGACGATGCTTATCATCTGGGCCTTGCGCCCGAGATGGACAATTATTGGGTCGCTGCCGGGTTCAATTCGATCGGGATTCAGTCCGCCGGGGGCGCGGGTATGGCGCTGGCCGAGTGGATGGACAGCGGTGAGAAACCCTTTGATCTGGGCGATGTGGATATCAGCCGGATGCAGCCGTTTCAGGGCAACAAGCAGTATTTGTTTGAACGGTCCAAGGAAACGCTGGGCCTGCTTTATGCCGACCACTACCCGTACCGTCAGAAAGCCACCGCGCGCGGCGTGCGGCGCACACCATTCCACCATCACCTGCTGGAACACGGTGCCGTCATGGGTGAACTGGCCGGGTGGGAGCGCGCCAATTGGTTCGCCAACGCAGGTCAGGAACGCGAGTACCACTACAGCTGGAAACGCCAGAACTGGTTCGAAAACTCCGCTGCCGAACACCGTGCGGTGCGCGAGAATGTGGGCATGTATGACATGTCGTCCTTCGGCAAAATCCGCGTCGAAGGGCCGGATGCCGAGGCGTTCATGAACTACGTTGGAGGTGGCGATTACTCAGTGCCCAATGGCAAGATTGTCTACACTCAATTCCTGAACCGCGCGGGCGGGATCGAAGCGGACGTGACCGTCACCCGTCTGACCGAGACAGCCTATCTGGTGGTCACCCCCGCAGCCACGCGCTTGGCCGACCAAACATGGATGCAACGCCACGCGGGTGGGTTCAACGTGGTCATCACCGATGTCACGGCAGGCGAGGGCGTTTTGGCCGTCATGGGCCCCAACGCACGCGGGTTGCTGCAAAAAGTCTCGTCCGCTGATTTCTCGAACGCGGCCAACCCGTTTGGCACAGCGCAAGAGATCGAGATGGGCATGGGCCTCGCCCGGGCGCACCGCGTCACCTACGTGGGCGAGCTGGGGTGGGAGATCTACGTCTCCTCGGACATGGCGGGCCACGTGTTCGAAACCCTGTACGAGGCCGGGCAAGATATGGGCCTGAAACTCTGCGGCATGCATATGATGGATTGCTGCCGGATCGAGAAGGGATTCCGCCATTTTGGCCACGACATCACCTGCGAGGATCACGTGGTCGATGCCGGGCTTGGCTTTGCCGTGAAAACCGACAAGGGCTGCGATTTCATCGGACGTGAGGCGGTTATTGCCCGTAAGGAAAGCGGGCCGCAAAGCCGGTTGTTCCAGTTCAGGCTGACTGACCCCGAGCCACTGCTGTTCCACAATGAACCCATTCTGCGGGATGGCGAATATGTGGGTTATCTGAGTTCGGGCAATTATGGCCACACGCTGGGTGGCGCCATCGGTCTGGGCTATGTGCCCTGTGCGGGCGAGAAGGCTGCGGATGTGCTTGCCTCAAGCTATGAGATCGACGTCTGCGGCGTGAAGGTCAAAGCAGAAGCCTCGCTGAAACCGATGTACGATCCCAAATCGGAACGCGTAAAAGTCTGAAACGCGGGAAAAGGGGGCGCTGCCCCCGCCGCGGCAAGGCGCGAATCCCTGAGGTATTTGAGGCCAGATGAAGTGCAGGATCCGTGCTTCATCTGGCCAAAAATATCTCGGAGCGCGAGGCAGAGCCTCGCATGTTGGTTTGGTTCCAAACATGTGACGTATCAGAATTCCTGATGGCCGGCTTCACAGTTTTCGTGGTTTTCATAGGGCAGAGGTTTGCCGTAGAGAGTCCGATATCAATCGGAGACCCGCCGTGGCAAACACACCCATCCCACAGAATGCCGCAGACACGCCCAAGGGGTTGGTATTGGCTGTCACAGCCTATGTTTTGTGGGGATTCTTGCCGCTCTATATGAAAGCCATGGCGCATGTCGGGCCGATCGAGATTGTCTCGCACCGTATTATCTGGTCAGTGCCGGTGGCGGGGTTGCTGCTGGTCGCTTTGGGGCGGACGCAGGATTTGAAGGCGGCGCTGGTGAACCCGAAGATGCTGGTTATGGCGTGTTTGACTGCGGCGCTGATCTCGGTGAATTGGGCCATTTATGTGTGGGCTATTGCCAATGACCGGGCATTGGATGCGGCGCTGGGGTACTACATCAACCCGCTGTTCAGCATCGCCTTGGGCGCGGTGTTGTTGCGAGAGCCTTTGACCAAGACACAATTGGCGGCGGTGGCGATTGCGGCGCTGGGGGTGCTGGTGCTGGTCGTCGAAGCAGGCAGCTTGCCGTGGCCTGCGTTGGGTCTGATGGTCAGCTGGGGGTTTTATGCGTTTTTCAAACGGTCTTTGCCCATCGGGCCCAATCAGGGTTTTTTGCTTGAGGTGCTGATCCTGCTGATTCCAGCCCTGATGTATGTCACCTTGCTTGGCGTGAAGGGCACAGGGCATTTTGGCATGGGGCTTACGGACACCCTGCTGCTGGCCTGTGCTGGGATCGTGACGGCTGTGCCATTGTTGGTCTATGCAAACGGGGCCAAACTGGTGCGGTTGTCGACGATGGGCATCCTGCAATACATCGCGCCCACCATGATCTTCATCACCGCCATAGCTGTGTTCGGCGAGCAGATTGACCGGGGCCGCATGATCGCTTTCCCGCTGATCTGGACGGCTTTGGTCGTGTATTCGATCCCGATGATCCGGCAGATACGGGCTCAGGCCTGACGCAATAGGCGCGCGGCCTCTACCGCCCATATGGCATAGGTTTTCGGGCTTGGATGATACCCGTCAGGTGCCGCAAGTGCCGGGTCGTCCGGCAGATCGAGAGTGAGATGTCGTGCCTGAGCGCAACTTTCCACGACATCTTGCAACCCAAGATCCAACCGGGCGGCTTGTTGGCCCAGTACCCAGGCCAGTGGTTGGGGTAACGCGGGGAAGCGGTTCATGTGTGGTACGGCGGTTACAACAACGCGCCGCGCGCCCAGCTTACCCGTCAGCAACGCAAGCAGCCGCGACTGCCGTTCTATGAAAACCCTTTGGGAAACAGCCCGCGTGACGTCGTTGACGCCCAGAGCGGTCACCGCCATGTCGAATTGCCCGTTCAAAGCCTGCAGGCGTTCGATCGTGTCCAGCGTCGTGTGCCCGGTTGTCGCCTCTAACCGCCACTCTACAGCGTAGTGGCGAGACAGCTCTCGGACCAGACACCCCGATAACGCTTGTGATTGAGTGCCTGCGCCGACACCAGCAGCTGAACTGTCCCCGGCAATCAGAAGACGCAATCGGGGACCGCGCCCTTCTCGCCCTTCACGTGGACCTGAGGGTTCGGGCAGGAACCGCGCGTTCCGGCGTACGGAAAGCCCCTGTGCCGCCAGCACGGGCAACAGGGGAACGCGTAAAAGTTGATCAGCGGCGAGAGGCATATCAGCTTAGAGCGTCTTTGAACTTGAGGAACCGCGCGTCGGTCATAACGCGCGACATCATCGCTTCGCGCAAGGCGCCAACGCTTTTGTAAGGGCGCATGACGACCTCGAAATCCTGGATCAGCCCGTCATCGTTTAGCGTGATCAGGTCAACGCCAACCGCATCCAAATCACCGATCTTGCACTGAAACTCCAGCGCCCAATCTTTGCCGCCCCCCATGATCCGGCGATAATGGAAATCAGAAAACACCTGCCCCACATGTCCTAGCACGGCCGCCACGGGTTCGCGCCCGGTCCATGTGCTGAAATAGGTGGGGGGCGAAAAACGCACGTCCTCGGCCAGCAACTCAAGGATCAGGGTTTCATCGCCCTTTGCGACGACCTCTTGCATACGCTCGATTGTTGGGTGCATTTGTTCTCCTCCGCTTTGGAACAGACTTGCCGAACCGCTCCGGGCAGGCAAGGACGACGTTGCGGGAGGGGGCGCGGTAAGATAGGCAGACGCGCATGAACGACGCCTATAATCCCCCTCAGACCCCACTGGATGTGCTGCACGAAGATGCGCAATTGATTGTGGTCAATAAACCATCGGGTCTGTTGTCAGTGCCAGGACGCGGAGAGCATCTGACCGACTGCTTGCTGACCCGTGTGCAAGCGGTGTTCCCTCAGGCGCTGCTGGTGCATCGGTTGGATCGGGATACATCGGGCGTGATGGTGTTTGCGCAGACGTCGCATGCGCAGCGTCATCTGAGTTTGCAGTTCGAAAAGCGCCAGACCCGCAAGACTTATATCGCCCGCGTTTGGGGGAAGGTTGAGGACAAGACTGGCACTGTCAATCTGCCATTGATTGTCGACTGGCCCAACCGCCCCCGTCAGATGGTGTGCCACGAGACCGGAAAACCCGCCGTAACCGACTGGCGTGTGGTGAAACATGAGGGTGAGACGACACGTATCCGTCTGTTTCCGAAAACCGGCCGCTCGCATCAGTTGCGCGTACACATGCAATCGCTGGGTCATGCCATTCTGGGCGATCCCTTTTACGCGGAAGGGCCAGCGCGGGACTATCCGCGACTGATGCTGCATTCCGAAGAGCTAAGGTTGAAAAGCCCCGATGGCGGCGCGTCGATGAAGTTCCGCGCCGGGGCGGATTTCTAAGCCGTCCCGGTCCAGAGCAGTTTCAAATTTCCAAGCGAAAACCGCCTAATTCGTCGCCGCGGGGCGCAGGGTTGTCGAGTGGACATGAGTTCGCGTTCGATTTCAAACGCCCGCAGGTTGTGGTCCTGCGACCAACGCCCAAGTTGCAGTGTCATCATGACGTGATTGTCGCGGCTTGGCATGGCGGATCTCCTGTGTTGGTGATCCAATCTGGCGCGTCACTACTGACAACACCTTGTCAGGGGGGTGTGCTAAGGTGTCAGCAGAAAAACTCCGGAGACCGCCATGCGTCGCTCGACCCGTTTGTTTGAAATCATCCAGATCCTGCGCGCCACCGACGCGCCGGTCACAGCCGAGGCGCTGGCCGAAAAGCTCGAAGTTTCGGTGCGTACGGTGTATCGCGACATCGCGGCACTTCAGGCGCAACGCACTCCGATTGAAGGCGAAGCAGGCGTCGGCTACATGATGCGGCGCGGGTATGACCTGCCGCCCCTGAATTTCGACGCCGAAGAAGTTGAGGCGCTGTGGGTTGGCCTGTCAATGTTGGCTCGCACCGGAGACAGTACGTTGCAACAGGCTGCCGACCGGGTGTGCCGCAAGATCGAGGCCCTGCGCGCGCCTGCGGACTGGTTGCAGGTGGCGCCGTGGGGCGCACCGATCGACGATCCCGACAAGGGCTGTATCCCCGTTGTGAACTACCGAGAGGCCATCCGCGCCGAGCGCAAGATTCGCATCACCTACATCAATGCCCAAGAGGAAAAAACCGAACGTGTCGTGCGGCCTGTCGCTCTGATTTATCACATAGAATGCACCATGCTGGTCGCTTGGTGCGAGCTTCGTAGCGGGTTTCGCCACTTCCGCACGGATCGAATCTGGGCCTGCGAACTGATAGATGACCATTTTTGCGGTCAGGGAGAGCCGTTGCGCGCCATCTGGCAGGAACAAAACCAATGGGAGACTGGACCAAAAGCCCATTAGATGGCGGGTAACTGCCCATATCACCGCATTGTTGCTTGAGCCCGCCTGCACTAGGCACGATATACTGCCTCAAACAACATGGACCTAAAAAAGAGGTCCAGAGCAGAAGGTGAATTCATGACGATTTCCAAGTTTTTTGTAACCGCCGGGCTGTGCTCGGCCATGTTTCTGGGTGCTTGTACGGACCCCGGTACCCTGAACCTTCCGGCCGATCCGAACCAGAACGCCAAGCAAGGTGCAATTCTGGGCAGTATTGTTGGCGCGGGCGTTGGGGCGATTGCCAACGACTCGGACCCGCTTATGGGGGCCGTGGCCGGTGCCGCAATCGGCGCAGCAGGCGGTGGAATCATAGGCAATCAGCTGGACCAGCAAGCGGCAGAGCTGCGGCAGCAACTGGCCAATGACGGCATTACTATTGTGAACGCAGGCAACCGCCTGATCGTGACCGTGCCCAACGACATTACTTTCAACACCGACAGCGCGACCGTGCGTCCGGCGTTGCGGGCCGATCTGGTTAAGGTGGGTCAGAACCTGACGCGCTATCCCAATTCGAACGTGCAGGTTATCGGCCACACCGACAGCGATGGCGAGGCCTCGTATAATCAGGGCCTGTCCGAACGTCGCGCGCGTTCGGTCGCGGATATTCTGCAAGCGAATGGCGTGAATGGCGCGCGGATCTCGACCATTGGTCTGGGCGAAAGTCGTCCTGATGCATCGAACCTGACAGCTGCGGGCAAGGCGCAGAACCGTCGGGTCGATATCGAGATCATCCCCAACTGATCACATTGACCGAGCAGGGCGCCTTTTGGCGCCCTTTTGCGCACATTGACTGCGCGTCAGGTGGGCTTTGGTCCACGGCAAAGCCGCGCTAGGTATTGGGGAACACGCAACGGAGTTTCCCAATGGCCGAACCGATCCTTCTGAGCCTTTCCGGCTCACTTCGCGAAAGCGCGACCAACCGTAAACTGCTGCGCGAGGCCGCCCGGCTGTTCGAACCCGCCACCCATATCGAGGCAGACCTGAATCTGCCGCTTTACGACGGCGATCTGGAAGAAGGCGAGGGTATTCCCGCCGCCGTTCAGGTGCTGGCGGATCAGATCGCGCAGGCCGATGCGGTGATCATCTCGACCCCGGAATACAACAAGGGGCCGTCTGGCGTACTGAAAAACGCTCTGGATTGGGTCAGCCGAACCAAGGGTCGTCCCTGGGCTGACAAGCCTGTCGCTGTTATGTCTGCGGCTGCCGGACGGGCCGGTGGGGAGCGCGCGCAAATGGTTTTGCGCGGCTATATGGTTCCGTTCCAGCCGCGCATCCTGCAGGGCCCGGAAATCCATTTGGCTGACAGTTCGAACGAATTCGACGAACATGGCAAGCTGGTCAGCGAGCGCTATGAAAGTGCCCTGCGGACCCTGATGCAGAAATTGCGGGCGGAAGCGGGTCTTTGAAAGCCCTGATGGCTTGTTCTGCACAGGCGCGCTGCTTAGGTTTTTCTTATGACCGAGGATATCCTGACTGACACCCTGGACCCGGCGCGTGCCGCCGCATTGCAGGCAACGCTGGGTCAAAAGCCAAGTGTAGCAGCCGGGTCCGAGTTGCCACCATTTTTTCATCACCTGTATTTCTGGTCTCCACAGACCCCAGATCAGCTGGGGCGCGACGGGCACCCAAAAGTCGGCGGGCTGATCCCCGACATGGGCCTGCCGCGCCGTATGTGGGCCGGGGGACGGTTGGAGTTTCATACGCCGCTAACAGCAGGAGCGCAGGCCGAGAAGCGGACGGTTTGCGAAAGCTCCGAGGTTAAGGCTGGACGCAGCGGCCCGCTTGGGTTTGTCACTCTGCGTCACGAATTCCACCAGAACGGAGCGCTTTGCCTAACGGAATGGCAGGATTTGGTTTACCGCGAAGACCCCTCGGCGAATGTTGTCCGGCCTGTCGCACCTCAAGCACGCGTGAAGGAAACGCATCGGCGGGAGGTCGATTTCGATTCGACAGTGCTGTTTCGCTATTCGGCGCTGACGTTCAACGGGCACCGAATACACTATGATCTGGATTATGCCCGCGAAGTCGAAGGCTATGATGGGCTGGTCGTTCACGGCCCCCTGCTGGCGCAGCTGTTGATGTTGTTCGCGCAGGATCAGATCGGCCCGTTGGCGCAGTTTTCTTTCCGGGCCTCTTCGCCTTTGATGCATTTCGAGCAGGCGGTTTTGTGTCGGAACGGCTCGGATATGTGGGTGCGTGGCCCGGACGGACGCCAATGTATGAGCGCGCAGGCCGTGCCCCGTTCAGAGTGAGGCTTCGGGCCTGAAATCATCGGGGATGGTATCGCGTTCTTCCAACACCAGATCGGCCATCACCTCAGCGACTTTCGGGGCCATGCCAAAGCCGATCTTGAACCCCCCATTGGCAATGAACTGTCCCTGATGCAAAGGATGTGCCCCCAGCATCGGTGCACGACTTTTGCTGCGAGGGCGGACGCCGGCCCATCGTTCGATCACTTCAGCCCCATGCAGCACCGGCACCGCCCGCATGGCGCGTTCCAACACGTCGTCCAGCGCAGCGTCCGTACTGGTTGGATCGTCATACTCTCGTTCCGAAGTTGAACCGATCGCCAGCGTTCCGTCCGCATGAGGAACGAAATGAATGGCGTCTGCAAAAAGTTGTGGAACACTACCCGCATCAAATCGCAGCAGGGCGGCCTGTCCCTTGACGCCGTTGCCGACTGTCTTGCCGAAAGCGTCGCTCAGTGCTTGCAGCCCGGCCAACCCGGTGGCGTGAATAACCTGACCTTTGTCAGGCGCTTCCGCCTGAACGTGCACGTCCATCACCTCTAACGCCGCGACCAGCGCGGCACAGGCCCGTCTGGGGTGCATCCGCGCGCTGAGCGTGTCGTGAATGACGAAATCGGTGGGGCTGGGCGGGCACCAAGCACCGATCTCCGAGGTTTTGACCACGCGCCATTCGGCATGGCCTTGCCACAAGTCTTGTGCCGTCCCTGCTCTCGCGTAGGCAAGGTCCAAGCTGCGTTGATCGGCAATGGGTTGCAGGCGACCTGACCGGGCATAGCCGGGCGACACGCCTCCTGTCGCCTCGACCTGTTTCCAGAACGGTTCGGCCATGATCAGGCTGTCGAATTGAAAGGCTTTCTTGGCGTTCCAGTTCTCGGGCACATGCGGGGCCAGTGCACCCACTAGCCCGCCGCTAGAGCCCGCGCCGGGGCCGAACGGGTCGACCACCTGCACCTTGGCGCCGCGCCGGGCGCAGGTCCAAGCGATGGACAGGCCAAAGATACCTGCACCCCGCACTGTCACATCGACCATTGCCAAACCTCATTTCCTTGTTCAGTGTCGCGCCGCTTAGCTACAGGATTCCCCGATGGCAGACCAGCGTGCCGAACTGACATGGCGGGACGGGCAGATCCCCGTCTCGGACCGTTTCGATGACCCCTATTTCTCGCTCCAGAATGGGCTGGAGGAAACGCGGCATGTTTTTCTGGCGGGCAATGATCTGCCTGCACGGTTTGCGCCGGGATTTCGCATTGCCGAGCTAGGTTTTGGCACCGGTCTGAACATGCTGACGGCTTGGTCTGCTTGGGAAAAATCGGGCCAGTCGACTCCGCTGACCTTCACCAGTTTCGAGGCCTACCCAATGGTCCGCGATGACATGTCCCGTGCCTTGGCCGCCTTTCCTGAATTGGCCCAATGGGCCGAACGGGTTCTGGCTACATGGCGGGGAGGCATTTGCGATTTGGGTACTCTGCACCTTGAGGTCATCGAAGGCGATGCCCGGCAAGCCCTGCCTGCGTGGCAGGGCCTTGCGGATGCATGGTTTCTGGACGGGTTTTCCCCCGCCAAGAACCCCGAACTTTGGGGTGCTGACCTGATGCAACAGGTATTTGACCATACCGCCCTAGGGGGCACTGCGGCCACTTATACTGCCGCAGGGTTTGTGCGTCGCGGGCTGGAGGATGCGGGCTTTGCCGTCACCCGCGCGCCGGGTTTCGGCCGCAAACGCCATATGACCCGCGCTGCCAAATCATGAGTCAGCAAAACAACACCCGCGCGGGCATCGCGCTGATGATTTCGGCCACAGTTGTGTTTGCCTTGCAGGACGGAATCTCGCGCCATTTGGCAGGGACATATAACACCTACATGGTCGTCATGATCCGCTATTGGTTCTTCGCGGCGTTTGTCATCGCACTGGCCCTGCGCACACCCGGAGGGATCGCGGCCACTGCAAGAACCAGTCAGTTAGGGCTGCAAATCCTGCGCGGTGTTCTGTTAGCCGGAGAGGTCTGCGTCGCGGTTTATGCGTTTACCATCCTTGGGTTGATCGAAAGCCAGGCGGTTTTCATTTGTTATCCCCTGCTGATTGCGGCACTCAGCGGGCCGGTACTGGGCGAACAGGTTGGATGGCGGCGTTGGTCGGCAATTGGAGTGGGGTGCGTCGGGGTTCTGATTATCCTGCAGCCGGGCATGGGCGTGTTCAATCCGTGGGCGGTGATCCCACTGATCTCGGCTCTGATGTTCGCCGTCTATGGTTTGCTGACCCGATACGCAGCACGACGTGACAGCACCGCGACCAGCTTCTTCTGGACCGGTATTGCCGGGGCCGTTGCCATGACTGTGATTGGCCTGTGGTTTTGGGAGCCGATGGTCGGCGGCGACTGGCTTTGGATGGGTCTTTTGTGTCTCAGCGGCGTTCTGGGTCACTGGCTTCTGATCAAGTGCTATGAGATGGCCGAGGCCAGTGCCGTGCAGCCCTTTGCCTATTTCCACCTGATGTGGAGCGCAATCCTTGGCATCTCAGTCTTCGGAGAATCGCTGCGGCCCGCAGTTGTGGTCGGGGCCGCGCTGGTGATTGCGGCGGGGCTGTTCACCCTATGGCGCGAACGCCGCCAGAGTTGACCCCGTGAGTTCTTGCGAAAACGGGACAGGCAAGGCGGGCCGCCCAAGCCGTGCGCGGTAAACCGGCAGGCTTTCGGCGACGCGCATCACATAGTTCCGGGTCTCGCTGAACGGGATAGTCTCAATCCAGTCGACCATGTCGATCTCACCCGCGCGCGGGTCGCCGTACCGATCCATCCACGAGATCGGCCTGCGTGGTCCAGCGTTATAGCCTGCGGCCATCATCACCACGTTGCCGTTGAAATCGTCGGCCAGACTGGACAGGTAGTTCGCTCCCAGCTTGGCATTGTATTGCCAGTCCGATGTCAGGCTCGAGGTCTTGTGCCCGCTGAGAATCCCCATGTTCTTGGCGACCAGCTGAGCGGTTGCGGGCATCACCTGCATCAATCCACGTGCGCCTGCACCGCTGATGACGACCGGATCAAACTCACTTTCTCGGCGGGCGATGGCCAGCGTCATTTCCTTCGCCATTGGCAGGCCAAGATCGGCAACCGGATGCACCGGATAGTACGCAGCGGGCAGCACGACACCGGTTTTGGCTGCCCGTTTTGCAATCATCACTGCCAGATGTGGCTGTTTCAGCTCGATCGCCAGATCACCCAATTGGTTGGCCTGCGTGTCGTCCAGATCTTCGACCAAGTGGGTCAGGAAACGTTCTGATAGGTTGTCCTCGCCCGCACGCAGCAGCAGTAGACCCGCTTCCAGCACGCTGGAATCGGCAAATCCTGCCTGTTTCCAATGCGGGGCTCGGCGTGGGCTGGCCAATTCACTGTCAAAGGGTCGACCGATCCGTTCCGCCGCCAGCAAGCCATAGAATGAGGTCTGGTAGTCAGCCCCCATCGCATAAGCTTCATACGCCTTGTCCGCATCCCCCTGGGCCGCGTAGGCCCGCCCCAGCCAATAGCCGCCGCGCCCCTTCGAAATAGGAGACGCAACTGCATCCGAGAAGTTCTGGAAATGGCGCACCGCCGTGCCAGGGTCGTTCAGTTTCCGCAGCGCCAGAAATCCGGCCAGCCATTCCAGATCGGCATAGCCATAGCCCATCTCAGGCGTCATATGGTGGTTCGCTGCAATCTTGTAGGCTTTTGAGGCGCTACCATTGCGCATTTCAAGCCGCGCCAGACGGCGACGGCCTTCGGCCCATTTGTCGGGTTCCCCCAACGCATCCGGCCCAGTGGAACGCGCCAGCATCAGGTCAATTGCACTGTCGTCCAGCTCTTTCTTGTCGCGCCAGACAAAGCGGTCAAAGGCCAGCCCCGGCGCGTCCGCCAGTGATTTCGGAACCGCAGCGACCTTGCCATCGACACCCGGTTGCCGCTTTTGCAATGCAATTCGCGCCTCGGCTAGTTTACGCTGATCGGTACTGACCAAAGGCAACATCTGGCCAGCGCTAACCAGATGACCGTCCCACAGCATCCGGTCCAGCCGCGCCGCGTGATGAGGTTTCAGTAACGATCCAAAGTTCTCAAGATAGTTCTTTTGCAGTCCGGATCCCATCGGCATGGTCCGCCAGGCGGCCACGATATCAGCCTCGGCATCCCCCGACCGCCCCTTGGCCTTCAGCGCCACAGCATAATTCAATGCACCCTCGGCGGTCTGAGGTGGAACGTCTGTATAGAATTTCACGACGCGATCCGGATCAGCTCCGGTAAAGGCTGGCTCGCTTTTGCGTCGCAGCCATGCGAGGCCGGGCCAATCGGGGCGTCGGTCCAGAAAAACCAACACATCGCCTGAAGTCCCGAAGCCTTCGCGCAACCAGTGCCATACGATAATGTCGCGCGATACCGACCCTCGGGCACCAGATTCGCGCAGGGCGGCGTTCCAATCGCCTTTGCGCATCTCGTAAAGACCCGCGCGCAGGTCGCCCACCGCGTCGGCCCTTGCCTGCCCGAATGAAACCAGAATCACAGCCGTCAAAAGCGCCAGAACGCGTGTCATGCCTTGCATTTCCCAACCAACCAAGGATAGAGCCATTCAGGATAAAGCTTGCATCGTCGGGATCAACACACATCGCAAAGATTGTGATGACCCGCGAGGCAAAAAAACACTAACCGCACACCAAGGAGCGTGTCATGTTCAAAGGCTCAATGCCAGCCCTCGTCACTCCGTTCACTAACGGCGCGTTGGACTTGGATACGCTCAAACGTTTGGTCGAGTGGCACATTCAGGAAGGCTCGACCGGATTGGTCCCTGTGGGCACGACGGGCGAAAGCCCCACACTCAGCCACGATGAACACGAAACCGTTGTGGCCGAGGTCGTCAAAGCTGCCGCCGGTCGCGTGCCAGTTATCGCGGGGGCGGGCTCGAACAACACGGTCGAGGCCATCCGCTTTGTGCAATTTGCTCAAACGGTTGGAGCAGATGCGGCTCTTGTCGTGACCCCATACTACAACAAGCCCACGCAAAAAGGGCTGATCGAACACTTCCGCGCGCTGCATGAATGCGCGGATATCCCGATCATCATCTACAACATTCCCGGCCGCTCGGTCATCGACATGTCACCCGAAACCATGGGTGAGTTGGCTAAACTACCGCGCATCGTGGGCGTCAAAGATGCCACAGGCGATATCGCTCGGGTCAGCCAGCAACGCGCGTCCTGCGGCTCGGAATTCTGCCAGCTATCGGGCGAGGACGCCACTGCGCTGGGTTTCAACGCCCATGGCGGCGTCGGCTGTATCTCGGTCACTGCAAACGTGGCACCCAAGCTCTGCGCCGAATTCCAGCAGGCCACTCTGAACGGCGATTATACCAAGGCGCTTGCTTATCAGGACCGCCTGATGCCCCTGCACGAAGCCATCTTCATCGAGCCCGGCCTTGTGGGCGCCAAATACGCGCTTAGCAAACTGGGCCTGTGCAGCCCCGAAGTGCGCTCGCCGCTGACCGAACTGGAAGACAGTACCAAAGCCGCGATCGAAGCTGCCATGAAACACGCAGGCCTGTTGTAAAACCGCGCTTCCATCCGGATCCGTTCTTCATCTGGCTACAAATATCTCAGGGGAGGAATTGGCCTTAAAGGCCAAGGAGGGGCTGGCCCCCTCCATCAGCGTTTGCCGTAATACAGCCCCACGACATGTTCCGCCTGCGCGAAGAACAGCCAACGTGACGTGGCAACACCTGCGATATGGGACAAGACCGCGACGGCGGCAAAGGCATGGCTGAACGGCAGCAGCAGGAACAACACCGGTGCCATGAATGCCAGCACAAAGGAAATGATACGAAGTTTCTCAGCATGTTTGCGGCCAACCACATGCACGAACTCGCGCAGCAGATAGTTCGTACCGGTGTGCGGCGGTTCAAACGCTCTGACGTCACCACGTGATCCTAAACCCGTGGCTGTTCCGATATCGGTGCCGGAGCGGGCCAAGGCAGTATCCCCACGCCACCAATACAGCGCTTGAATTGTAGCGGCGACCACAAGAAGTATGATGGAAACTGTGGTTTGTCCGGCCAGCAACGCGCCACCCGCCAAGCTGAAGCTCAAAAACATCGCCGGTGTCAGCGCCATGTTCCAGCGCGGGATTGTCTTAAGTTGGGTGTAAATCATCGAGGTCGTGAAAACCGTGGCCAATGAGAAAGCCGCGCCCAATAGACCTAAAGCACTCCAGCGTTGACCTGCGAAAACAACCCCAAGCGCATAAAGCCCCATCACGATCAAAGCGATCACGGCACACCAGCCTTCACGGCTGAGCCAGCTTGACCGCCACTGTGTAAACGCCTTCCACGCGCGTTCGGGGTGGCCAAGGTGAAAAGTCGAGGCCATCAAACCGCCAACCGACAACGCATAGGCGATCAAAAAGAAAACAAATGCCACCCAGCCCGAGACGTCAGGTACTCCCAGACCCAAAAAGAACAGAAGACCGAAGCCCAAGCCTGAGAGGGTGGTAAAGATGATGACAGAAGGGGCCGGATGCATCAGAGCTTCTCCAGTGCTTTATCGAGCCAGCCAAGGAACCCTTTCGGCTCTTCGGCTACAGGGGCCAGAAGGGGGGCGAGAATGTCGATTTGCTCCTCAATCTGATCCTTGGGGCGTGGAGGCAGGTATTTGTTAACAGGTTTGGTGCCCATCTCAGGCATCAGATCCATGCCTTCACGTTCGGCTACCAGTTTGCTGACATCGCTATTGGGGTCGCCAAGGTCTCCGAAATGGCGGGCACCGGCGGGGCAGGTCCGAACGCAGGACGGCACGCGATCCACCTCGGGGAGGTTCTCATTATAGATGCGGTCGACGCAGAGTGTGCATTTCTTCATCACGCCTTCGGCCGCATCCAGTTCCCGCGCGCCATAGGGGCAGGACCATGCGCACAACCCGCAACCGATGCAGTCGCTTTCATTGACCAGAACGATCCCGTCCTCGACCCGTTTATAGCTGGCCCCGGTGGGGCAGACGGTGACGCAGGGGGCGTCCTCGCAATGCAGGCAGGACTTAGGGAAGTGGATGAGTTGGGCATGACCGTCGGCGGGTTGCACCTCGTAGGAATGTACCCGGTTGAGGAATGTGCCTGAGGGGTCGGCCCCATAGGCGTCCTGATCCGACAATGGTGCGCCGTAGTTTTCAGTGTTCCAGCCTTTGCATGAGATCACGCAGGCATGGCAACCGACGCAGGTGTCGAGGTCGATAACCAGACCCATTTTGCGGTCCGTGGATTGGGGAAGCTGGGTCATGATTGCCTTGCCTCTGCGTTGGTGGGGAAGACAGGAGCGAGGGGCCAGCCCCTCGCGCTCCCCGAGGTATTTTGGGCCAGATGAAGAGCGGATAGGGTCATTTGCCCACCTTCCATGCCAGGTCCTTGGGGCCAGTGCCGACGGGGGACTGGATAGGATCGAATTCCGGCTGACTTTGGGCGTCCGAGGGCGGGGCGGCTTTTTCGAGTTTGACCTTGAGGTCGAACCATGCAGCTTGCCCCGTGATCGGGTCTGAATTGGCCCAGCGCATGCCATCACCTTTGGGGGGGAGGAGTTCGTGAATGAGGTGGTTCAGCAAGAAGCCCTTGGTCGCCTCGGGCGCGTCTTCCTGCAAGGCCCAGGCACCTTTCCGTTTGCCGATTGCATTCCACGTCCAGACGGTGTTGTCGTTGAGCGCGGCCATCTCCATCACCGGCACAGTGATCTCACCGTGGGGCGAGGTGACTTTGGCCCAATCGCCGTCTTCCAGCCTGTGTTCACGCATCAGTTTCGTGGGCACGTAGAGCGGGTTGCGACCGTGCAGCTGACGTAGCCATGCGTTTTGGGTGCCCCAGCTGTGATACATCGCCATGGGGCGTTGCGTCAGGGCGTTGACGGTGAATCCTTCGTTACCCTGCTGGTCGGTTTCGTACCAGATGGGCAGCGGGTCCATCGTGTCCTTGAGGCGTTTGCGCAGGTGCTCGGGGGGCTGGCGGTCCCCATGCCCTTCAGCGGCCAGCTGGAATTTGCGCATCGGTTCAGAATAGAGCTGGAAAAGATAGGGTTGCGGGCTGTCATAGAGGCCCATGCTGACGGCCCAGTCCTGATAGGCTGTGTTCCACGGTTTGTAGTAATCTGCGCCTTCGGGGATGTGGGCCACATAGAAGCCGCCATTGTCTATATAGCGGGTCAGCTGGTCTGGATTGACCGCTCCGCGCCCTTCTTTATCGCCATCCTCGCCCCGGAACCCGGCCAGTGGTCCGATGCCGGGCTTGCGTTCGTGGTTGACGATGTAGTCGGCGTAGTCTTTCCATTTGGGCGTGCCGTCTTCGTTTGTGAAGCCCGGGAGGCTCATGCGGTTTGCCAGTTCGATCAGAACCGACTGGAACCCGCGCACATCGCGGTCGGGTTCCACCACGGGCCAGCGGATGGCGTCGGCTGCGGCGTCGGCCTCGCAGATCGGGCGGTCCAGCAGCGAGATACAGTCGTGCCGTTCCAGATAGGTGGTGTCGGGCAAGATCAGGTCGGCATAGGCGACCATTTCCGAGGAATAGGCATCCGAGTAGATGATCTTGGGGATGACATATTTGCCGTCTTCGGTTTTGGCCGACAGCATCTCCATCACCCCCTTGGTGTTCATGGAGGAGTTCCACGACATGTTCGCCATATACATGAACAGCGTGTCGATTTTGTAGGGATCACCGGCAGCGGCGTTTGAGATCACCATATGCATCAGCCCATGGGCCGACATCGGGTTTTCCCACGTGAACGCTTTGTCGATGCGCTGGGCCGTTCCGTTTTCGTCCAGCAGCAGGTCTTCGGGGCCGCGCGGGAAGCCCAGATGCGGGCCTTCCAGTGGGCGACCGGGGCGGCGGTCACCGTGCGGGGTGGGGTGCGCCTCGACCGGTTTGGGGTAGGGCGGCTTGAAGCGGAAGCCTCCGGGGACTTCGACCGTACCCAGAAGAATTTGCAGCACGTGCAGGGCGCGGCAGGTTTGGAAGCCGTTGGCATGGGCCGAAATCCCGCGCATGGCGTGGAAGCTGACAGGGCGGCCGGTCATTTTGGAGTGTTTTTCGCCCCGGAAGTCGGTCCATTCGTGATCCAGCTCGATGGCCTCGTCAAAGGCGACGCGGGCGATCTCGGCCGCGATGGCGCGGATGCGTTGGGCAGGGATGCCGCAACGGTCAGCGACGTTTTCGGGGGCGTGGTCGTCCGACAGGTATTTCTCGGCCATCAGATGAAAGACCGGGCGGTGGATGACGCCGTCTTTGTCATAGGTGGCCGACAGGTCCGGGCGGACACCGGGTTTATCGAAGGCGGTGGCCTCGCCCGTCACGCGGTCGATGACCAGAGGCTTGCCGTCGGCGTCGCGCAGGAACAGGCCCTTATCCGGACCGTCGGCGGCGTTCACCAGAACCGGTGCATTGGTGTAGCGGCTGAGATAGTCGAGGTCGATCTTGCCCGCTTTCATCAGCACATGAATCAGCGACAGGATGAACAGACCGTCGGTGCCGGGCGTGATCCCGACCCAATCGTCGGCCACCGCGTTATAGCCCGAGCGGATCGGGTTCACCCCGATCACCCGCGCGCCGCGTGCCTTGATCTTGCCGATGCCCATCTTGATCGGGTTGCTGTCGTGGTCCTCGGCCACGCCGAACAGCATGAACAGCTTGGTGTGGTCCCAGTCGGGCTGGCCGAACTCCCAGAACGCGCCGCCCATCGTATAGATTCCGCCCGCCGCCATGTTGACCGAGCAGAACCCGCCATGGGCTGCATAGTTGGGCGTGCCGAAATTCTGCGCCCAGAAGCTGGTGAAGCTCTGGCTTTGATCTCGTCCGGTGAAAAAGGCCAGTTTCTGCGGGGCGGTTTCGTGCAGCTCGTTCAGCCAGCCGACGGCGGTGCTGATCGCCTCGTCCCACTCGATCTCGCGGAATTCGCCCGATCCGCGTGGGCCAACTCGGCGCAGCGGTTTGCGCAGGCGTGAGGGCGCGTTGACCTGCATGATCCCGGCGCTGCCTTTTGCGCACAGAACGCCCTTGTTCACAGGGTGGTCGCGGTTGCCTTCAATATAGGCAACCTTGCCGTCCTTCATGTGGACATTGATGCCGCAGCGGCAGGCGCACATGTAGCAGGTGGTCTTGCGGACCTCGTCGGAAACCTTGGGCGAGGTGTCGATCACTGGCTGGCTCAAATGCGCCCCCTTTTCAGCTTGCGACCCGATCATTCCCACGTTTTGAGAAAAATCGGAATAATTTTTTCGTTGTCACGTCTTAGGACGACTTATGTCCCGGCATCATTGTGTTGCGCCTGAACGGCGGTGACGGCGATCATGTGCAGGATGTCTTCGGACGAACAGCCGCGCGACAGGTCGTTTGCGGGTTTCGCCAGCCCCTGTAGTACAGGGCCGATCGCCTCGACGCCGCCGATTCGCTGGGCGATTTTATAGCCGAGGTTCCCAGCATTCAGGCTGGGGAAGACAAAGACATTTGCCTCACCCTTGAGCGGCGACTCTGTGGCCTTGGTGGCGGCGACTTCGGGAACGAAGGCGGCGTCGAATTGCAGCTCTCCGTCGATCAGCAGGGTTGGGTCCTTGGCGCGTGCGATCTGTGTGGCCTCGACGACTTTGGACACTTTGGGATGTTCTGCGCTGCCCGAGGTGGAGAAGGACAGCATCGCTACGCGCGCCGTATCGCCGGTCAGGGTCGTGTAGGAATCGGCCGAGGCACGGGCGATTTCCGCCATCTCTTGCGCGTTGGGGTCCACGACCAAACCGCAATCGGCGAAGATGCGGGCGCCTTTGACGTCGTGATGGTCCTGACAAAACAGCATCAGGAAGAAGCTGGACACCATCGCCGCCTCGGGTGCGGTCCCAATGATCTGCAACGCGGCGCGCACAGTGTCCGACGTGGTCTCGACCGCGCCGCCGACCGTGCCGTCGGCGATGTCCTGTTGCACCAGCATGGCAGCATAGGTCAGGCGGTTAGTAATCTGCTGGCGCGCCTCATCCAGCGTCAGGCCCTTGTGCTTGCGCCGCTCATACAGGGCCTGCGCAAGGCCGGGCGTCAGGTCAGAGGTGGCCGGGTCATGAATGTCGATCCAATCCGGGTCATATCCCTCATGTGCGTTGAGAAGGGCCGAAACCTCGGCCCTGTCTCCGATCAGTATGATCCGCGCAACACTCTCTTTCACGGCCTTGACGGCCCCTTCGACAACGCGGGGATCGTCGCCCTCGGACAGGGCGATGATCTTGTCCGACGCGCTTGCTGTCCCGAGAATGGCGCGCAGAGGCTTCACGCGGATTACGCCCCGGCCTGCGGGGTCATGTCATCGGCGGTGACGCCTGCAACGGCCACCGGTTTCTTCATCGCGTCGCGGCGGAAGGGCTCGCCCAGTTCCTGATTGATCATGGCTTCGATCAGGGTAGTGATGCCGTTCTTCTGGTCCTCGATGGCCTGATTCAGGGCTGCTGTCAGCTCGTCCATGGTGCGTGCCACCACGCCTTTCAGGCCGCAGGCCTGCGCGATACCGGCGTAAGAGACCTTGGTGTCCAGCTCGGTGCCCACAAAGTTGTCGTCGAACCACAGGGTCGAGTTCCGTTTCTCCGCCCCCCACTGATAGTTGCGGAAGACGATCTGCGTAATCGCGGGCCATTCTTCGCGCCCAATGGCGGTCAGTTCGTTCACGGCGATGCCAAATGCACCGTCACCAGCAAAGCCCACAACCGGCACATCCGGGCAGCCGATCTTGGCACCCATGATCGACGGCAGGCCATAGCCGCAGGGGCCGAACAGGCCCGGGGCCAGATATTTGCGGCCATCCTCGAAGGAAGGATAAGCGTTGCCGATGGCGCAGTTGTTGCCGATATCGGACGAGATGATCGCCTCTTTCGGCAGGGCGGACTGGATCGCGCGCCACGCCATGCGGGGGCTCATCCAGTCGGGCTTGGCCGCGCGGGCGCGCTGGTTCCATGTGGTGCCCGGATCGTCATCCTCGTGGTCCATGCTGGACAGTTGCTGCGCCCAAGCGGATTTCTTCTGAGCGATTTTCGCCTTTCGCTCATCGCGACCGGCGTCGCCAGCTGTATCGCCGAGATTTGCTAGAATGCCATTGGCCACCTTGGCCGCGTCGCCGATGATGCCAACCGAGACCTTTTTGGTCAGGCCGATCCGATCCGGGTTGATGTCGACCTGAATGATCTTGGCATCCGCAGGCCAGTATTCCATGCCGTAGCCCGGCAGGGTCGAGAACGGGTTCAGACGGGTGCCGAGGCACAGAACCACATCGGCCTCGCTGATCAGCTCCATCCCCGCCTTTGAGCCGTTATAGCCCAGCGGGCCAGCAAACAGAGGGTGCGAGCCGGGGAAGGCGTCATTGTGCTGGTAGCCGACACATACCGGCGCATCCAGGCGCTCGGCCAGGTCTTTCGACGCTTCGATGCCGCCTTCGGACAGAACCACGCCCGCACCGTTCAGGATTACTGGATTCTTGGCGTTCGACAGCAGCTCGGCCGCCTGCGCTACGGCGCTTTCGCCGCCCGAGGGACGCTCGAATTCCACAATCGCGGGCAGGTCTACGTCGATGACCTGGGTCCACATATCGCGCGGGATGTTCAGCTGCGCAGGAGCGCTGGCGCGTTTGGCCTGCATGATCACGCGGTTCAGAACCTCGCACACGCGGGTCGGATCGCGGACCTCTTCCTGATAGGCGACCATGTCTTCGAACAGTTTCATCTGCTCGACTTCCTGGAAACCACCCTGACCGATGGTCTTGTTTGCGGCCTGCGGCGTGACCAGCAGCAGCGGGGTGTGGTTCCAATAGGCGGTTTTGACGGCGGTGACAAAGTTGGTGATACCGGGGCCGTTCTGCGCGATCATCATCGACATCTTGCCGGTTGCGCGGGTATAGCCGTCGGCCATCATGCCGGCGCTGCCCTCGTGCGCGCAGTCCCAGAACATGATCCCCGCCTTGGGAAACAAATCCGAGATCGGCATCATGGCCGAGCCAATGATCCCGAACGCATGTTCGATCCCGTGCATTTGCAGAACCTTAACAAAGGCCTCTTCCGTGGTCATTTTCATCTGAGTGATCTCCGCGCATATGTGGAATGGCCGGGGCTCTTGCCCTGCCTTTAGATACGGTTTTGACGGATGGCGCGGGGCGGCGTTAGGGCCAGAATGCGCGGCGGAATAGGTCCAGTGTTGCGCTAACAGGCGCGGATTGCCTCGGCGATGCGTTTTATGCCCGGATTGATGCGATCCGGCGCGATCGAGGAATATCCCAGACGGTAGAAATTCTGCGGCCGGTCAGGGCTGGAAAAGAACGGAGCGCCGGGCTCGATATGAACGCTCTGACCCTGTAGTTCCTGTGCTAGCCGGGCCGTGTCCACATGATCCGGTGCCGACATCCAGATGGATGAGCCGCCCAGCACGCCGCGCCCGGCCACGGTCAGGCCGTGCTGTTCAACGGCCTGATCCAGCGCCGCGCGCCGTTGGGCCAGCGCTTTGGACATCCGCCGGATCTGCGCGTCATAATGGCCAAGGGACAGGAAATAGGCCGCCGTGCGCTGGATATGCCCCGGCGGGTGGCGCAGAACCAGCGACCGCAGGGCGCGGGCCTCGCGGATGAACGGCTCGGACCCGACCATGTAGCCAAGGCGCAGGCCGGGGAACAGCGATTTGGAGAAACTGCCCACATAGATCACCCGCCCATCCCGGTCCATCGATTTGAGCGCGGGCGAGGGCGCACCCAGAAAGGCCATTTCGAACTCATAGTCATCCTCGACCACCATGGCGTCCAATTCGCGGGCGCGGGCCAGCAGGGTGGTGCGCCGGTCCACGGGCATGGTGGCTGTAGTGGGGCTTTGGTGGCTGGGGGTGGTAAAGATCACATCGGTCTGATCGGGCAGCGCCTCGGGTGGCAAGCCATCGCGATCCACTGCGACCGGGGCCACTTTGCAATCGGAATGGTTCAGAAGATCGCGCAGGGCGTAATAACATGGGTCTTCGATCACCGCGGTTCGGTTGTGGTGCAACAGAATGCGAGAGGCCAGCCAAAGCGCGTTCTGCGCGCCCATGGTGATCAAAATCTCTTCGGGGCGGGCGGCGATGCCGCGGCGGGGCAGGGTGTGGCGGGCGATGAATTCGACCAGCAGCGGGTCATCCTGATCCACGTAATCGCCGGTCAGAGAATCGAAATCCTTGTGGCCCAGCGCCCTAACTGCGCACAGGCGCCAGTTGGCATGATCGAACAGCGACCGGTCGGCCTGACCGTAGATGAACGGGTAGCGGTAGTCGCGCCAGTCAGCAGGCTTGGTCAGGGTGTCCCCGTCCGAGAATCGGCGGGCCAGTGCCGTGGTCCAGTCAACCGTCTCGTCGCCGCGCGGGGTGGGCGTGTATTTCGGGGGCACTGGCGCGTTTTCCGACACGTAATACCCCGACCGGCCCTTGGCGGTCAGATAGTCATTGGCCAGCAGTTCCGTATAGGCCAGTGTCACCGTGATCCGGCTGACGCCCAGATGGGCCGCCAGTTTGCGGGACGAGGGCAGCTTCTCGCCCACATGAAAACGACCCGACAGGATGCCTTCGGCAATCATTTGCTGGATCTGCGCCTGCAACGTGCCCTGACCGTTTAGTTCCAGAAAGAAGGTGTCGACTGAGATGCCCATTCAAGTCTTATAGGGTGGACTTATGCGGTGAGCAATCTGGACTTACGCGTTTTGTCGTTGACGGGTGCGCGACATTAATCTAAATAACTAGAAATCTAGTTTAATGGAGTTGCGATATGTGGGAAACTGCAGCAGCAGGATTTTCGGCCATGGGGTCCGAGGCCCGGTTGAAGGTTCTCAAAACGCTGGTCCGCGCCGGTCAGGCCGGGCTGACGGTTGGAGAGATTCAGGAACGCACCGGAATTGCGCCCTCTACTCTTGCCCATCACCTGCGATTTCTAGCCGCCGGAGGGGTCGTGCAGCAGGAAAAGATCGGTCGCACCACCATCAACCGCGCCAGCTATGACGAGCTGCGCGCTTTGGCGCAGTTCATTCTGTCCGAGTGCTGCGCCGACGAAGTCGGAAAGGCCGCAAACGATGGCTGAGTTAACGCAAAACCCGAAGGTCCAAGCCAAAGCTGCGCTGGAGTTGATCAAAACGCCCTGGGCAGTGATCGTGGCTATTCTGATCGCGGTTGCCGTTCTGGACCCCGGCAACTGGGGTGAGGTGGTAATCTTCGCGGGCAAAGCGCTGGCGCATACCGGGCAGTATATTCTGCTCGCAGTTCTGCTCCTATCCTACCTCAAGGCCACCGGTGCCGAGGTCATGGTCGCCCGTGCCTTTGAGGGGCGCGAGACGCGGATGATTTTCCTCGCCGCCCTGTTCGGTGGCCTTGCCCCGTTCTGTTCATGCGAGGTGATCCCCTTCATCGCCGGTCTGCTGGCGCTGGGCGCGCCTTTGTCGGCGGTGATGGCGTTTTGGTTGAGCTCACCGCTGATCGACCCGCCGACCCTGCTGATCACGGCGGGCGCGCTGGGTTGGCCGTTTGCCATAGGCAAGGCCGTCGCCGCCGTTGCTTTGGGCCTGTTCGGAGGCTTCGTGGTGCGCGCGCTGATGCGTGGCGGAGCGTTCGCCGAGCCTCTGCGTGTTTACAAACCCGCCGGGTGCTGCGGCTGTGGTCCGAAACAGGACGACAAGCCGGTCTGGAAATTTTGGCAGGAACCGGAACGCCGCACGCGGTTCCGGGCTGAGTTTGTCCAGAACGGGATGTTCCTGCTGAAATGGCTGGCTTTGGCCTATGTGCTCGAGGCGCTTCTGGTCAGCTATGTGCCCGCCGACCTGATCGCGCGTGTGGTTGGGGGCGAAGGCGTCGTGCCGATTGTCATCGCGGCGCTGGTCGGAATGCCTGCCTATCTGAACTCTTACGTCGCACCGCCGTTGCTAGCGGGTCTGACCGAGCAGGGCATGAGCGCAGGCGCTGCCATGTCGTTCATGATCGCAGGCGCGGTCAGCTCGATCCCGGCGATGGCTGCCGTATGGTCGCTGGTCAAGCCACGGGTCTTTGCGACCTATCTTGGATTGGGGATTACTGGCGCGATCATCTCAGGGATCGTCTTCCAGATGATCTAAAGGAAAAACCGCCCGGAGATGCCTCCGGGCGGTTTTGCTTATTGGTTGGCCTCGCAGAGGCTCGGCATTTTGAAGCGGTACCTTGCTTCCCCGCTATTGACGTAAACGCGTTTTTCGACGCAGGCCGTATCGCCGACGGTGCGCGCCACGTGTTCCTTGGATTCGTCGATCGAGATGGTGGACCCGTCGGGCAGCTTAACCGACGCGATAACGCCGTGTTTCAAGTCCCCGTTCAATGGGGTCGCCGTCAGAACCGCAACCGTCAGGTACGAGTCGTGTTCATGCGCGCCATCATCGTTGAGTACCAGCAGCGCTGCCGCGACCGAGACTGTGCCGACGATCGCCACCATCAGCAGGCCCCATGTTTTCAGAAACGCATAGATCGACACCGCACGGTGCGGGCCGAAAACAGAGGACAAAGCATTCAGCATAGGTATCTCGTGCAAAAAAGCCCCGGCCCTTTCGGACCAGGGCTGATTAAGTATCAGAAGCGCGGATCTTCGTCTTCTTCCTCGTCGCCGCCACCTTTGGGCAGGTTGAAGAAGCTATCGGCGTCGATGACCGGCTCATCGTCTTTTTCCTCGACCGGATCATCGGACAGCGAGAAGGTTTCGAGCCCCTCGATGGCCGTCGGGATTTTCGGTGCGGCGTCCATTTCCAGCGACTGCTCGGTCGAGACTAGCTTGCGGCGCTCATCATCGCTCATGACGCCACCTTCGGCGGCCTTCTTCGCGGCGGCTTTTTGGACAATCGCGTCCAGCTCGGACTGTTTGCACAGGCCCAGCGCAACCGGGTCGATTGGCTGCATGTTGGCGATGTTCCAATGGGTACGCTCACGGATCGACTGGATGGTGGGCTTGGTGGTGCCGACCAGCTTGGCGATCTGGCCGTCGCTGAGTTCCGGGTGGAATTTGACCAGCCACAGGATCGAGTTCGGACGGTCCTGACGCTTGGACAGAGGGGTATAGCGCGGGCCACGGCGCTTTTCCTCGCCTGCCGCAGCGGCGTTGAACTTGAGCTTCAGCTTGTGCAGCGGGTTGTTCTGCGCCGAGTCGATTTCTTCCTGGGTCAGCTGGTTGTTGGCGATGGGGTCGAACCCTTTGACACCGGCGGCCACGTCGCCGTCTGCGATGCCCTGCACCTCAAGCTCGTGCATTCCTACGAAATCCGCGATCTGCTTGAAGCTGATCGTGGTGTTGTCCACCAGCCAAACGGCGGTTGCTTTGGCCATAAGCGGTTTTGCCATCAGCCCGTCTCCTGTAAATACATCTGTCCCGTCGCCGGAATTCGGCGGCCCCGTGATCTTGGGGCAGGTTTCCGTTGTCGGGGAACTTCGGGCCTATATAGTCGCGCAAAGGCAAGAAGGGAAGAGGCGAATGCGTCACGGGATTCTAGCGCTGGTCATGTGGGCGTTCAGCGGGTTGGTCGCACTGGCCGATGGAGAGAAGGCGGGCGTTTTCGACTATTACGTCCTGTCGCTGAGCTGGTCGCCCAACTGGTGTGCCCGCGAAGGTGATGCGCGCGGCTCGGATCAATGCGATGCGCGGCATGATCATGGGTGGATCCTGCACGGGCTTTGGCCGCAATATCATCAAGGCTGGCCGTCTTATTGCCCGACGGTCAAGGCGCCGCCGTCGCGCGCGATGACGCGCGAGATGGCGGATATTCAAGGCACCTCTGGGCTGGCGTGGCACCAGTGGAAGAAGCACGGAACCTGTTCGGGCCTGTCTGCAGCGGACTACTACGCTTTGTCGCGCGCGGCCTATGAGGGCGTCACCCGCCCGCCTGTGTTCCGCAAGCTGGACGGGGCGGTCAAACTGCCCGCCTCGGTGGTGGAAGAGGCGTTTCTAAAGGAAAACCCTGCGCTAGAGCGCGACATGATCACCGTCACCTGCAAACAGGGCTATATCGAAGAGGTACGCCTTTGCCTGTCGCGCGACCTGAAACCGGTGCCATGCGGCCGAGATGTGATCCGCGACTGCACGGCCAAGGATGCTCTGTTCGATCCGATTCGTTAAAGCTCGCGGTTCTGGCACTCCCGCGCATAGCCCAACGCCTTGGCGGTGCCTTTCAGATCAATGGCCATCACGGTTTCACCTTGCGTGTTGTAGATGGTCAAGGTCTTGTTCTGTGCAATCGCATCAACGAATTTGGGGTCAGTGAAAAACACCGTTGCACCGGGCACATCGCGTTCGTTGAATCCGATTGCGGTGCCATCGTAGCTTTTGCCATCCAGTTCAAAACGGATCGGATAGCTCTCGCCCTGTTCGATCTCGCCCCAGGCCTTGTTGTAGACGGCGAAATAACCGCGTTTGTCCAACGCGTCATACCCGATACGCACGACCGAGAGATCCTGATAAATCGTCTGGATCAGGCACCCATTCCCAAGCGCAGGGTCCATCATGATGTTCCAACCCTCGACGAAACCCTTGTCGATAAGGTCTTGTGCAAACGCTGTTGTTGTTGTGACTGCCGTTAACAAAAGAGCAAGAAGACGAGGCATTGGTTAAGCTCCTGAAATATGTCGAATAACGGACGCTCGCATTCGGAATCGAGTTGATACCAAAGTCCGGCGCATCTAAAGCGCCAAATGTGCCGAACGTTTCTATCAAATCTTGAGAAGCAGGCGCAATTGTTCCATTTTGTGCGCGATCGGGTAATGCCGGTGGTGGCCGTTGTTCGAGATTAGATGTTTTCACTATTCAGGATCACATGATGAACCGTCAACAGATACGTTTTCTTCGACGTACCTGCACCTCGGTGCAAATGCGGCTATCCGAGGAAAGCCCTCTTCGTGGAACGTTTGAGCGGGGGGACGAGATCTCGCTTCTGACCGATGGCTCGATCTTTCCTCATGTCGCGCAGCAGTACGAGTGGAATTTCAACGAAACACGCTTTATTGGTCAGGTTTGCGATGCAGCCTCTTACCATCTTATTGATATAGGGGCGAATGTCGGGCTCTATACGCGGCAGGTGCTGCTCAACTACCAGAACGTGCATTCCGCTTCCTGTTTCGAACCCAGCCCGGACAATGTCGAGCATCTTGAGCGAAATATCGGCGGGATGCCAACTGCGACGGTCCATAGCTTCGGTCTGGGAACGACAGATGGTGAGTTGACCTTTTTTACTGACGATGTGAACGGAGGAAATTTTTCGTTCAATGAGAATGCAGTAGCGGGCAGAAACCATCACGTGATCAAAGCCCCGATCCGCAAGATATCGGAGCAGTTGCTTGACGATTGCATGGGGGATGAGGCCCGAAAGCGACGGTTGATTTGGAAATCTGATACCCAAGGTTTGGATGAGGTGCTGATGAGCGAACTTCCACTCGGATTCTGGCAGCGCGTTGATTTGGCGGTGTTCGAAGGGTGGCGGATACCAAAGCCTGAATTCGACGCCCAGGCCTTTGCCGCGGTCCTGAAGGCGTTTGACTTTGTTTATATCATGGGTAGCAGGAACAAAAGACTGCAGCGGACAGACGCGGAACAATGCATGCATTATCTATCCGGTACAGACCGCAGATGGGCCGATGTTTTCCTGTCGAGGCGCGAGCTGTCCTGACCTCTTAACCTGCAATTTAGGCCTGATATCGTTCGCTAGATCTCCTTGCGCGCCCGCAGCGCTGCCGTGATCGTTCCGTCATCCAGATAATCCAACTCGCCACCAATCGGCACACCCTGAGCGAGTGAGGTCAGGCGCACCTGACCGTCTAGCTGGTCGGCGATGTAATGGGCTGTGGTCTGGCCATCGACGGTGGCGTTCAGGGCGAGGATGACCTCGGTGATCCCTTCTGCAGTGACTCGATCTTTGAGGCGCGGGATGCGCAGTTCGTCCGGGCCGACGCCGTCCAGTGCCGAGAGTGTCCCACCCAGCACGTGATAGCGGCCTTTGAACACGCCTGCGCGTTCCATCGCCCAGAGGTCGGCGACGTCTTCTACTACGCACAGCTCTCCGGTGGCGCGGGCCTCGGCGTTGCAGATGTCACAGATGTCCGTGGTGCCCACGTTGCCGCAGTTCAAGCATTCGCGGGCGGTGATGGCGACCTGCTGCATGGCGTCCGACAGGGGTGTCAGCAGCAGCGCACGTTTGCGGATCAGGTGCAGCACCGCGCGACGGGCCGAGCGGGGCCCAAGCCCCGGCAGTTTGGCCATCAGGTCGATCAGATTGTCGATGTCGCTGTTCGAACTCAACGCGCGTACCCCTGCACAGGGGCCGGGCAGGGTGCCCGGCCTTTGGACCGTCAGGAGTGTCTATCAGAACGGCAGCTTGATGTCTGCGGGCAAACCCATGCTTTCGGTCAGCTTGGCCATCTCGGCCTGCGCGCGTTCGGCGGCTTTGGTCTGCGCGTCCTTGATAGCGGCGAGGATCAGGTCTTCGACGACCTCTTTGTCGTCGCCGTTGAAGATCGAGGGGTCGATGTCCAGACCTTTGAGTTCGCCCTTGGCGGTGGCAGTGGCTTTGACCAGTCCAGCACCGGATTCGCCGACAACCATCAGATTGTTCAGTTCTTCCTGCATGTCGGTCATCTTGGTCTGCAGATCCTGCGCGGATTTCATCATCTTGGCCATATCGCCCAGACCGCCGAGTCCTTTAAGCATTACGTTTTCTCCTGCTAATCGGTTTGTCGCCTAGATACGGACAGCGCCCGTGCGGCACAAGGGGGCAGTGCCCTCCCGCCCGTCGTCGCGGTCTTTTGCAAGACCTCTCCTCCCGTTGGGCCCGGCAGAGCGCGGGCAACGCCCGCGCTCTGCCGGGCCCAAGGTCGCTCAGGGGTATCGGCGTCAGCCGACGGCCCGTGGCGGGCGCGGGAGGGTTAGTCCTCCTCGAACGGGTCCCATTCGTCTTCGACCTCGGGCAGGGCTTCGGTTTCGACCTTGGCGGCGCGTTCTTCGGGGGTTTCGATGCGTTTGATCTTGGCTTTGGGGAATTGAGCCAGCACCGCCTGCACCAGCGGGTGCTGTTCGGCCTCGGCCTTTAACGCCAGATCGGCGGCATCTCGGATTTCGGCGATGGTTGCCGCCTCACCGTTGGCCACAATGGTCACCGCCCAGCGGTTGCCGGTCCAGCGTTGTAGTGCGGTACCCATGCGGGCGGCCAGATCGGTTGGGGCTGAATCTGTTGGCGTGAACTCGATCCGACCGGGTTGGTAAGACACCATCCGGACGCCGTTTTCGACCTCAACCAGCAGTTTCACATCCCGGTTGGTACGGATCAGTTCGACCACATGTTCAAAACTCGGGTAGCGGGCCAATGCCGTTTGCACATCCTGCGCCAGTGCGGCCGTGGGCGCTCCGGGCCCGCCGCGAATGGGCGGCGCATAAGTGGAGGCCACCGGGGCCTGCGCGGCGTGTGATGATGCGGTCATTCCGCCGCCGGGCCCGCCGTTTGGCGGTGGGGGAGGCGCGTCTTGCAACCGTTTGATCAGTTCTTCTGGGCTGGGCAGGTCAGACACATGGGTCAGGCGGATCACGGCCATCTCGGCGGCCATCATGGCGTTGGGCGCGGCTGAGACTTCCTCGAGCGCTTTCAACAACATCTGCCACATGCGGGTCAGGACCCGCATCGGCAGGGCCTCGGCCATTTGCTGACCCCGCGCGCGTTCATCTGGGGGCACAGTCGGGTCTTCAGCGGCATCCGGCGTGATCTTTACCACCGACACCCAATGAGTGATCTCGGCCAGATCGCGCAGCACGGCCAGCGGGTCGGCGCCTTCGGCATATTGTGCGCCAAGTTCGGTCAGCGCCCCGGCGGCATCGCCACGCAGGATCATGTCCATCAGGTCCAGCACTCGGCCCCGGTCGGCCAGACCCAGCATCGCACGCACCTGATCGGCGCTGGTTTCCCCGGCGCCGTGTGAAATCGCCTGATCCAGAAGAGAGGTCGCATCGCGGGCTGAACCCTCGGCGGCGCGGGTGATTAGTGCCATCGCGTCTTCGGCGATCTGTGCGCCTTCGGCATCGGCGATCTTGCGCAGCAGGCCGATCATGTCCTCGGGCTCGATCCGTCGCAGGTCAAAGCGCTGACATCGGGACAGGACCGTCACCGGCACTTTGCGAATCTCGGTGGTGGCAAAGATAAACTTCACATGCTCGGGCGGTTCCTCAAGCGTCTTGAGCAGCGCGTTGAAGGCGCTGGTCGACAGCATGTGGACCTCGTCGATGATGTAAATCTTGTAGCGGGCCGAGGCCGCGCGATAGCGGACGCTGTCGATGATCTCGCGAATATCGTTCACACCGGTCCGGCTGGCGGCGTCCATCTCCATCACGTCCACATGGCGACCTTCCATGATCGCCACACAATGTTCGCACTGGCCGCAGGGTTCGGTCGTCGGTTTGCCCTCGCCATCGGGGCCGATGCAGTTCATGCCTTTGGCGATGATCCGGGCCGTGGTGGTTTTGCCGGTGCCGCGAATGCCGGTCATGATAAAGGCTTGCGCGATCCGATCCGCCTCGAACGCGTTTTTCAGCGTGCGTACCATGGCCTCCTGCCCGACCAGATCGGCAAAGGTTTCAGGGCGGTATTTACGGGCAAGAACCTGATAGGCGGGGCTGGGCGTGTCGGTCATATCTGCTCTGTCGGATTCGGGTTCCGACGCAGCCTAGAGACCCCCGCCGCCCGCGTCCACCGCCGCCTTGGGGGAAATTCGGTTTGCAGGTCAGTTTGCACAGCATAGAAGCTATGTGGAAAGGAGGCCGGGGATGGAGCCATTTGCAATTCACGTGGTCGAGGTCGGGGCCGGTCATTTCGCGCTGTCGCCGCTGCCGGGGCGCGCGGGGGAGTATGCGCGGGATTTGGATATCATTCGCCGCTGGCGGCCCGATCTTGTGATTTCGATGACCACAAGCTCCGAGATGGAGCAGACCGGAGCGGGAAAACTGGGAGATGACCTGCACGCCGAGGGCATAACCTGGACGCACCTGCCGATTGAAGATTTTGGCGCGCCGTCGCCGGACACCGAGGCCGCGTGGCCCCGGATCAGCCAGTCTGCCGCGCATATTCTGGCGCGTGGAGGGCGGGTGCTGGTGCATTGCCGGGGCGGGTGCGGGCGGTCGGGCATGATCGCCCTGCGGCTTATGGTCGAACAGGGCATCGCGTCCGACGCGGCGTTGCGCCGCCTGCGCGCCGTGCGGCCCTGTGCGGTTGAAACCGACGGGCAGATGCGTTGGGCAACCTGCGCGCCGGACTGAGTTACAGC
The DNA here is from genome assembly GCF_059609525.1 of Ruegeria sp. YTSC325. NCBI lineage: Bacteria > Pseudomonadati > Pseudomonadota > Alphaproteobacteria > Rhodobacterales > Roseobacteraceae > Ruegeria > Ruegeria sp. YTSC325. The sequence goes on along the minus strand of NZ_JBXWLY010000006.1, from coordinate 50,574 downwards.
GCCAGATGCTGCTGGGGCTGTGCTGGTTGCGCCGGGGCCAGCTCTGACACTTCAAGCATGGCACAGGGCGGCACTGGCAACTGGCCGGCCGGACGGGCCGCAGCATCGGGGCCGAACAGCATATCCGCATAACCATCCAACGCGTCGAGCGAGGCGTCCGTGCTAGTGCCGCAGAAGATGCGAATTTGATCTTTCTGGGCGCGGAATCGGGCGATGCAGCCCTGTGGGCAATGGCCCAGCTCTCCGCTGCCGTCCAACGCGAAGTCATCCGACGTGGCAGGCACTGCGGATTCCATCGCCTGCACAATAGCCCGTGCCATCTGCGCCAGAGCCGGGCAGGTCTTGCCGGTTTTCTGACATAGGGTTGCACTGAATTGGTGCGTTTTTGTCTTCCAGATCATAATGCGCCCTCCGCGCGGGGAACGGGGCGTAGATCAGGTGTGACAGCGCGCTGACAATCCCGCCCGGATACCCCGCCCGAGTTACAGTTTTGCTTTGATGGCAGGTCTCCTGACTTGCGGGTCATAGCGTTGCCGACCTTCCCAGCCTTGCGGGCCAGTGGTATTTCGGCATTGCTCACCGCTTACAGTTGCGGGGGCAGTCGCGGCATTGGATCGTTCCGGCATGACCGGGCAGAACCGCACCGTGTTCCCTTTTCATCTTGTCCCGACACGGGACAAGAACCATCACGCCATCGCTAGCGGTTGAGCGGGCTTTGAGTCAAGCGGGCGCGCGCGCAAAGTGGACGTTTGGTCATCTTGATGCGCCCTTGACTCAGCCCGGCCAAAGAAGTGGGGATAAGGGGTGAACCGAACAGTTCAGATCAGGTGAGCAACGCTATGCTGGATGATACACCCCCCGTCCTGACCGAGGATTTTCGGTTTTCTGCCGGTTCGGCAATGCTGTCGGCGCGCCTGTACCGGCCCGTGACTGATCCCAAAGTCGCCGTGGTTGTACATGGTGCGACCGGTGTCCCGAGGGATTACTATCAGCATTTCGCGAATTGGCTGGCAGCGGATCAGGGGATCGCCTGCCTGACCTACGACTATCGTGACTTTGGCCACTCACTGACCGGATTACTGCAGGAATCGCGGGTAAAGATGGCGGATTGGGCGCTGACCGACATGCCTGCCGCCAGAGCGGAAATGCGCCAGCGTTACCCACACGCAGAACACTGGAGCATAGGGCACTCGGTCGGAGGGATGTTGGGGCCAATACAACCTGATATCGACCATATAGATCGCATGATCTGTGTGTGTTCGGGGCTGGTGACAATCAGTGATCACCCTTGGCCTTATCGCGCGTTGGCGTCCTTGTTCTGGTATGGACATGTTCCGCTGGCGGTAAAAACAGTTGGATACCTGCCAGGAAAGGCAGTGGGATTTGGGGCCGACCTGCCTGCATCGGTTTACTGGCAGTGGCGCAAGTGGTGCACGGCACCCCAAAATTATCTGCCAGAAATCGGAAAAACGCTACCTGCCGCAACCTGGGCAGAGAAAGGCAAACCGGTCGATCTGTTCACTTTCGAGGACGACCAGATGGTTCCGCCCGAAGCCGTTTGGCGGTTGGCAGATCTGTACGGCTCCAGCGCTCGGCGTCATGTGCTGTCGCCGCAGGAATTCGGACTTAAGGACATTGGCCATATCGGCGCGTTCGCGCGTCGCAACGCGTCCCTATGGCCGCGCTTGATCGCATAAGTGCTGCGTGTCTAAACCGGTCAAAACTGTCGGGGATGAAGTGAGAGGTTGGACATCGACCCAAGCGGGGCTCGTTGTGGCTGCTTCCTTCCGGACCTGACCAGGTTGGCGAGGCGCTCGCCCGCGCCAACCTCTCAACGGTGGATATAGGCATTTGGTTCATGCTTGGCAACCCGTCAGAGGGAGAGCTGAATATTCAGAAAACCTTTCGCATCCGGACCGATGACTTTGGCGCGGTAGCGTGCCAGTTCTTCCAGGTGTTGGTCAGCGGCCGCTCCGGTTTTCACAAGCGCATGGGCACCGGGTATGGGTGACAACCGAAAAGGCTGGAGTGCCTCTTCCAAAGGGTCCATCGGTAAGACGCCCGACAGGTAATCCCGTACAATATGTTGAATCGGAAGGACCGGCAGAGGAATTCGGGTCGCGTTTTCGGAAAACGGGAAATTCCCGCCTCCGTTGGCGCGATAGTTGTTCAACGCGACAACAAAGCGCTGATCTGTGTCGATAGGGCGGCCGTTGAATCGCAATCCGCGAACCCGATGGCTGTTGGGATGAAGTATTGCGCCACCTGCGTCAAACCGCGCCGGAGATGCTAGATCTAGTGCGTAAGTTAACCCGTGTAGCACGTCAAAATTATGTCCGGCGCGATTCGTATCCACAAGGTCCGATTGTTCACCCGGCCGCATCTGGTTCAGCACGCCAGCGGACATTTCCAGCCAATCCTTGATTTCAGTGCCCGAGACAATGACGGCCTGCATCTCGTTCGGAAACACGTTCAGGTCGGCAACATGGCGCGTACATATCTGCCCGGGTGGGATATCGGTGAAAAACCGAGGTCCTGCACGACCGCCGAATTTTGACGGTGCAACTGCCGACAAGACGGGTAGCCCTGCATAGGCAGTTCCCTGCATATGCTGCCGCAATGCTGCAGCTTGCGCGGCAGCCACAAGCGCCAGACCGCGATCCCAGGCGCAAAAGCTGAAATAGCTGTGCAGATGATGCGACGTGTGTCCAAAGGGCGTGTTGCACTGCGCGCGAGTTTCGCGGTGCGCCTTGGCAAAAATCCGCGACAGTTCGGGGTCTTCCGGAACCTCAGCGCCAACAAAGTCGGGTGCGATTGCCTTCAGGTGTGAACGGTGCGTTTCTACCTGCCATTTTCCGTCGTCACCAAGTTTCATCGTCAGGTCAATCACACCAAGATGCGACCCAGCGCTGCCCGGCATGACAGCCGGCTTGCCGTGCACTTGACCTTTGGCACTGTCCACGAACGCAAACCCTTCATGCGACGCGCCCGGCAAAGTCAGATGTGAATGTCCCGCTATAATCGCATCGATTGGCCCGATGGCCGCTAGGGGAATCACCGCGTTTTCCAGATTCGGCTCCGGTTGGGCGGTGCCAATCCCGGAATGCGCCAGCGCGATCACAAGATCGCACCCAGCGGCCTTCAGCTCTTGCGACACGTGTCGTGCCGTGGACAGGATATCGTCGATGCGGACCTTTTGCTCTAGCCGGTGCGCCTCCCAGTTCGCAGTTTGCGGCGGCAGGGCTGAAAAAACGCCGATTTTGATCGGATATTCGCGGCCTCCGGCTTTCATGGTTCGGTTTAGCACTGCCTGCCTGCTCCAAGCACCGGGGCGGTCCAACCGGTGCGCGTTGCTGCATAGGACAGGGCAGGGGGATTGGGGCAGGATACGGTCCAGAACCTGCAAGCCGAAGCCGAAATCATGGTTTCCGAGTCCGATGGCATCGTAATCCAGCGCTTCGAAAGCCTCCATCAGAGGATGACAGGTCTGGGTTTGTGTTACGGCCCATTCCCCAATAGGCGTTCCCTGCAGTGAATCCCCGTTATCCAGCAAGATGGTCAGGGCATCTTTGACCTCGTTTCGAGCTTGGCGGATCAGTGTGGCTGTGCGGGTAAACCCAATCATGGGTTCCGGCGCATCCCGATAATAGTCAAACCCGGTCACATTCATATGCAGATCCGAGGTTCCCAAAATCCTGATCGTTGCGCTTAGAGAAGAAGGGGGATGTTGCAATACTCTACTTTTAGACGTTTTTGGTTAACCTATTTCAACAAAAAGAGTATTTGACGCAAGTTTCAAGGCAGAGTTTGAGTTGATCACATTATCTCCTCAATTTCCCACGAGGCAGAAATGTCGTTGCAACGATCCGGTGCTCGTGGCAGCCCTGTGCCGACAACCTGAAGGGATTGCAATGAAATACGCGGAAACCGTGACGTTTGGCGGGTCGGGACTGGATCGCGCAGCACATCTGCGCAACGATCCCGAGGGGCTTGCGCAAGTCACAAACGACCCGGAGGCAAGGTGCCTTTTGTTGTGGCGCGGTAAGGTGCTGGTCGAGGGCGAAGCTCTGGATCGGCTGGCGTTGCTGCCGCTGACGCACGATCTGTTGCGCAATGGACCGGGTGGTATTGTTGAGGATCCGGTCTTTTTAGGTATTTCGGATCACGTACCGCTGTTCGCTTTGGACATCTCGGGGTGGGAAGCCGAGGGGCTGGACCTGTCCGAGGTCGGGGCATTCTTCGACCGTTCCGAGCAACAGCACCCCGCTTTGTCCATCGGGCATGTTTTCGTCGAATTGCGTCGGATCATGACCCGTCTGAACCCTCGGGATGCGGAGCTGGCGGCAACAGCCAAGGCGGTGATCGGCTGGCACGAGACGCACCGTTTCTGCGCCCGCTGCGGTGCCGCCAGTGATTTGGCACAGGCGGGATGGCAGCGCAGCTGTCCGTCTTGCGGGGGTCAGCATTTCCCGCGCACGGACCCGGTTGTCATCATGTTGATCACGCATGGAGATTCGGTGTTGATGGGGCGGTCTCCGGGTTGGCCGGACGGGATGTATTCCCTGCTTGCGGGCTTTGTGGAGCCCGGTGAAACGCTCGAGGCCGCCGTGCGCCGCGAAGTGATGGAAGAGGCCGGAGTACCTGTCGGAGCAGTCACTTACCTGTCCAGTCAGCCCTGGCCTTTTCCCGCGTCGTTGATGTTTGGGTGTGCAGGTCTGGCGCTGTCACGCGATATTACAATCGACCCGATTGAAATCGAAGATGCCATCTGGGTCAGCAAGTCGGAAATGATGCAGGCCTTTGCAGGTGAACATCCGACATTGATGCCTGCGCGGAAGGGTGCCATCGCGCATTTTCTTTTGCAGCACTGGCTGGCGGATACGCTGGATTGACAGAATATTGGGGAATCAAAGGTAAGAGCCTCGGACACCATGCAATTCACAGCACATGAAGATATCGACGCACCCATCAACGCAGTGTTTGAAATGGTCGCTGATTTTGAACGTTTCGAGCGTATGGCAATGCGTCGCGGGATCGAAGTCAGACGCCTTTCGGGTCACATGGGTGTTGTGCCGGGCACCACATGGCAGGCGGATTTCAAGCTTCGGGGCAAGCCGCGTCGCGTCTCTATCGAGATGGCCGAGTGTGATCCGCCAGCAAGGATGCAGTTCAACGCGGCAGGAAAGGGCGTAAGTGGTACGACGACTGTTGACTTCCTGGCCTTATCGCAACGCCGAACCCGGTTGAGTGTGGACCTGAGCCTGGCTGCAAAATCATTGCCTGCACGCCTGTTCCTGCAGTCTATCAGACTGGGAAAGTCACGCTTCAAGCGACGCTTCCAATCACGGCTCAGCGAGTTCTCGAGAGAGATAGAAGAACGATATCATCACGGCTGAAATACCAGTAACAAACGTTCATCCGCCTGACTAACCGCGCGGTTGCGCTGCCGGGTAAACGCCCAGAACTTCGACATTGGTGGTAAAGTGCTGCAGCTCGTCCATCGCCAGTTGCACGTTGCGGTCATCTGGATGGCCCACGATATCAGCGTAGAACTGGGTCGCCGTAAAGGATCCGTCGACCATATAGCTTTCCAGTTTGGTCATGTTGATACCATTAGTCGCAAATCCGCCCATCGCCTTGTAAAGCGCCGCCGGAATATTCCGGACCTGAAAGACGAAGCTGGTGATCATCCCGTTTTCGCCGCGCCGAGCGCGGTCTGCTTCGCGTGACATCACCAGAAAACGAGTGGTGTTGTCGTCGTTATCCTCGATATGGCGGGCCAGAACGTCCAAGCCGTAGATCTCTCCGGCCAATTCGCTGGCCAACGCCGCCGAGTGAACCTCGCCCTGTTCGGACACTTCGCGCGCGGCGCGGGCATTGTCTGGGCTGACGCGGCCACGGATGCCGTGTTTTTTCAGGAAGCCTGCGCATTGTGGTAGCAAGACCAGATGGGAATGCGCCTCGGTAACATCCTCCAGCGTCGCACCCGGAACGGCCAACAAGTTGATATGCACCCGCACGAAGGCCTCGTCGATAATGTGCAGCCCGCTATGGGGCAGCAAGCGGTGAATATCGGCCACTCGGCCGTAGGTCGTATTCTCAACCGGCAACATCGCAAGTTCGGCTTCACCTGACCGAACCGATTCGATCACATCCTCGAAGGTACGGCAGGGCAGGGCCTCCATATCGGGGCGCGCGTTGCGGCAAGCCTCGTGGCTATAGGCGCCGGGTTCCCCCTGAAATGCGATACGTTTGGTCATTTGGTCGATTCCGTGCAACAAGTTCCAAGATTGGGCGTTTAGTCGCGGTGTCTATACCTTGCCTCTTGTCAGGGGAAGCCTTAGACACCCCCAAGACAGCTAAATGGACTCGCGATCAATGTTCGACACGATGACAGTTACCAAGGCCGCCGCAGGCCTGTTTGGCACCTTCCTGGTGCTGCTTCTGGCCAAATGGGCCGCCGAAGGCCTGTACCATGCCGATGGTCATGGCGAGACGGCCTCTTACATCATTGAAACCGAAAGCTCTGGTGAAAGCGCCAACGCCGAAGAAGTGGTGTTCGAAGACCTGCTGGCCGCCGCCGATCCGGAAAAAGGCGCACGCGTTTTCCGCAAATGCACCGCTTGCCACAAACTGGAAGACGGAGCCAACGGAACCGGACCCTACCTTTACGCCGTTGTTGACCGCCCTGTTGCATCGGCCAAGGGTTTCACCGGCTATTCGGCTTCGATGCAAGCGCATGGTGGCAACTGGACACCAGAAGCACTGGATGCATTCCTCGAGCGCCCAAGTGCTTACATCTCGGGCACTTCGATGAGCTTTGCTGGTTTGAAAAAACCGCAAGAGCGCGCTGACCTGATTGCCTATCTGCAGACAATCGGCAACTGATCCAGTCCTTGGATATTCCAAAAATTGAAAGCCGCTGCTTTGTGCAGCGGCTTTTTTTGTCTAAACAGAACTTCACAAAGCGCTCACGCATTCTAAACTTGAATCTGTCAGCGCTGGTCTTTTAGCCTTCGCGTACGAAAATAAAGACGACAACGATCCAGAGGATGAGCCACATGACACCCCTCCTGCCTGCACTGCGCGTTTCGAATATGCGACCTTGGGCGGCAGCATTGGGAATAGCGCTTGTTATGGGGGCAAGCAGCGCCGTCAGCGCCGCAGAAGAAAATGTGATGCGCAGCCATGGGTACTCTTATTTTGGTAATCTGGACTACCCGGCGGATTATCCGCATCTGGGTTATGTGAATCCCGAAGCCCCAAAGGGTGGCGAGCTGTCGCTGGCTGGATCAGGCACGTTCGACTCTCTGAACCCGTATTCGCGCAAAGGGCGTGCCGGTGCATTGACGACCCTGCAGTACGACTCGTTGATCGACAGCACCTCGGATAGTGTGGGTCAATACTATGGCCTGCTTGCGGAAAGCATGGAATATGACGAAGGCCGCAACTACGTGATCTTTCACATCCGGCCCGAAGCAACATTCTGGGACGGATCGCCAGTAACTGCCGAAGATGTGGTCTATAGCCACCGACTGTTTATCGAACAGGGTCTTCCATCTTATGCGCAGGCCGTTGGCCGGATGGTCACCGGTGCCGAAGCATTGGATGATCATACGGTCAAGTTTACGTTTAGTCCCGAAGTGACACGGCGTGGGTTGATCGAAACGGTTGGCTCGACACCGGTGTTTTCAAAAGCGTGGTTCGAGGCCGATGAGAGCCGCCGCCTGGACGAACCGCGGCTTGAAGTTGCAGTTGGGTCGGGGCCGTACAAGCTGGATAGCTATGACATTAACCGCCGCATCGTTTACAAGCGGCGCGACGATTATTGGGGGCAGGATTTGCCGATCAATGTCGGGCGCAACAACTACGACACCATTCGGGTCGAGTATTTCGCCGACCAGACCGCCGCGTTCGAAGGGTTCAAGGCCGGCGAATACACAATGCGCATCGAAAGCGACCCCAAGCTTTGGGCTTCGGGGTATGACTTTCCGAAGTTGACCCAAGGGTCGGTCGTTCGTGATGAGATTACGGATGGCAGCCCGCCGACGCCATCGGGTTTCGTGTTCAATCTGGGAAAGGCGCAGTTCGAGGATAAGAATGTCCGCAAAGCCATAGCGCTGGCCTTCAATTTCGAATGGGCCAATGAATCGCTGATGTTCGGTCTCAATTCACCGCGCAGCTCGTTTGTGCAGGGTACTCATCTCGAAGCGACAGGCGCACCAGAAGGGGCTGAGCTTGCCTTCCTCGAGGCGCTGGGCGATGTTGTGCCGGCCGAAGTCCTGAGCGACCCTGCCTTGGTGACTCATGAATCCAATTCGGCGCGCCTGAATGATCGTCGAAATCTGCGCAAGGCGTCGAAATTATTGGACGAGGCCGGTTGGCCGGTTGGTGACGGCAATCTGCGGCGCAACGCTGAAGGGCAGACGCTGAAGGTTAACATCCCTTACGCCTCAAGCATTCCCACATCAACGGCCACGATGATCGAGACTTTCGTTCAGAACCTGCAGGCGATTGGCGTGGATGCCTCGGCCGAAAAGGTTGATCCGTCACAGTTCACACTGCGCCGCCGTGAACGCGACTACGACATGGTTTATTCGAACCGGTATGGATCGTTTTTGTCGACGGGCGGCGGTCTTAGTCAGATGTACGGTTCGGAAGAAGCCGCCTTTAGCCTGTTCAACCCTGCGGGTTTGGCCAGCCCTTTGGTTGACGCGGTCATCGAATCCTCATTCGATACGACAAATCAGGAAGAACAAGACGCAGCGCTTATGGCATTGGACCGTGTCCTGAGGTATGAGTTCTTTATCATCCCTGACGGTTATGTCGCGGACTACTGGACGGCTTACTACGACATGTACGAATACCCTGAAAACCTGCCGCCTTTCACACTCGGTTATCTGGATCTTTGGTGGGTAAACCCTGAAAAAGAGGCTGACCTGAAGGCAAAAGGCGCACTGCGTTAACATGGGCGCCTATATTCTAAGACGCCTGTTGCTGGTTATTCCGACCCTTCTGGGCATCATGATTGTCAATTTCACGCTGGTTCAGTTCGTGCCCGGTGGACCGATCGAACAGATCATTGCTCAAATCGAAGGGCAGGGTGACGTCTTTGCCGGTTTTGCAGGCAGTGGTGACGCCGGAGCGGCCGCTGAACCCGCCGGAGGGGCCTTTGACGACAAATACGTCGGCGCCCGCGGCCTTCCGCCTGAATTCATCGCCGAGCTTGAGAAAGAGTTTGGGTTCGACAAACCGCCGGTCGAGCGGTTTCTATCCATGATGGGCAACTACCTGACATTGGATTTTGGCGAGAGCTATTTCCGGTCGATCAGTGTGATCGATCTGGTGTTGGAAAAGATGCCCGTGTCGATCTCGCTGGGTCTTTGGTCGACCCTGATTGCCTATCTGGTCTCGATCCCGCTGGGCATTCGCAAGGCCGTCAAGGACGGATCGCGGTTTGATACCGTGACCAGCGGGGCGATTATTGTTGCCTATGCCATACCCGGTTTCCTGTTCGCGATCCTGTTGCTGGTGCTTTTTGCAGGTGGGTCCTACTGGCAGATATTCCCACTGCGGGGGCTGACCTCGGACAATTGGGACAGCCTTAGCCTGTTCGGCAAGATTACGGACTATTTCTGGCACATCGCTTTGCCGATCATAGCGCTTACGATTTCGGCTTTTGCGACGCTGACGCTGCTGACCAAGAACTCGTTTCTGGACGAGATCAAAAAGCAATACGTCATGACCGCCCGCGCCAAGGGACTGAGCGAGCGGAAGGTGCTGTATGGCCATGTGTTCCGCAACGCGATGCTGATCGTGATCGCCGGTTTTCCAGCCGTGTTCATCGGTGTGTTCTTTGGTGGCTCGATCATTATCGAGACGATCTTCTCGCTGGATGGTCTGGGCAGACTTGGCTTTGAGGCCGCCGTGGCGCGCGACTATCCGGTGATCTTTGGCACCCTGTTTATCTTTGGCCTGATGGGTCTGGTTGTGGGCATCATCAGTGACCTGATGTATGTGCTGGTCGACCCGCGCATCGACTTTGAAAAGCGCGAGGGGTAAATGGCTCTTTCTCCGCTCAATCAGCGCCGCTGGCGCAACTTCCGCCGCAATGGCCGGGCCTTCTGGTCACTGATCATCTTTTCGATCCTGTTCGGCCTGTCGCTGTTCGCCGAGTTCATCGCCAATGACAAACCGATCCTTTTGAAGTACCGAGGCGAATTCTACACGCCGATCTTCAATTTCTACGCCGAAACGGAGTTCGGAGGAGATTTCCAGACCGAGGCGATCTATCGCGACCCCGAGGTCATGTGCCTGATCGACAGCGGCGGGATTGAAGACTGTTTCGACGACCCCGAAGGCATCATCGAACAGATCGAGGCTGGCACCTATGAAGCTGACGGGTTCGAACGCGGCTGGGCAATTTGGCCACTGATCCCCTATTCCTTCAACACCAGCGTGGATCGCGCAGGTGCCGCGCCGCTGCCGCCCAATGGGCAGAACTTGCTGGGCACCGATGATACCAAGCGCGATGTGCTGGCGCGGGTGATCTATGGTTTCCGTCTGTCCATTCTGTTCACGCTAATGGTAACCGGCGCTGCCAGCATTGTCGGAATCTTTGCGGGGGCCATTCAGGGCTTCTTTGGCGGTTGGCTGGACCTGATATTTCAGCGTGTGATTGAGATCTGGTCAGCGACGCCCTCGCTTTATGTTATCATCATCATGTTTGCGGTGTTGGGGCGAAGTTTCTGGCTGCTGGTGATCCTGATGATCCTGTTCAGTTGGACGGGCTTGGTCGGTGTCGTCAGGGCTGAATTCCTGCGGGCGCGAAACCTTGAATACGTGCGCGCCGCACGGGCGCTGGGCGTGGGCAACATGACGATCATGTTCCGCCACATGCTGCCGAATGCCATGGTGGCGACGCTGACCTTCATGCCGTTCATTGTGACGGGTACAATTGGCGGTTTGGCCTCGCTGGATTTCCTTGGCTTCGGCCTGCCGTCCTCGGCCCCATCACTGGGTGAGCTGACCTTGCAGGCGAAACAGAACCTGCAGGCCCCATGGTTGGCCTTTACCGCGTTTTTCACCTTTGCCATCATGCTGTCGCTTCTGGTCTTCATCTTCGAAGGCGTGCGCGACGCGTTTGATCCCAGAAAGACTTTCTCATGAGCCATTTGGATGTGAACAACCTGAAGGTCTCGTTCAAGCAGGATGGTCAGGTCTCGGCGGCTGTCAAAGGCGTGTCCTTTACCGTTGATCGTGGGGAAACCGTGGCTTTGGTGGGCGAATCCGGGTCGGGCAAATCGGTGACGGCGCTGTCCACGGTGTCGTTGCTGGGCGACAGTGCGATCGTTGAAGGTTCGGTCAAGTATGACGGCGATGAAATGATCGGAGCGTCAGAAGACAAGTTGATGGATGTGCGTGGAAACGACATCAGCTTTATCTTCCAGGAACCGATGACCTCGCTGAACCCGTTGCACACGATCCAGAAACAGATGGCGGAATCGCTGGCGCTGCATCAGGGCGTTACTGGGGATGCTGCACGAGACCGGATTGTGGAACTGCTGACCAAGGTAGGCATCCGTGATCCGCGTGACCGGCTGGACAGCTATCCGCATCAGTTGTCAGGCGGACAGCGGCAACGTGTGATGATCGCCATGGCGCTGGCCAACAAGCCCGATATTCTGATCGCGGATGAACCCACAACGGCTCTGGACGTGACCATTCAGGCGCAAATCCTTGAACTGCTGGCCGAGCTGCAGAAATCCGAAGACATGGGGATGCTGTTCATCACCCATGACCTTGGCATCGTGCGCCGCATAGCCGACCGGGTCTGCGTGATGAAAGACGGTGAGATTGTCGAGACCGGCGTCACGACCGAGATTTTTGACAACCCCCAACACCCCTATACGCGCAAACTGCTGGGCGCCGAGCCCTCGGGCCAGCCTGATCCGGTGGCGTCGGATGCCGAAGAGGTTGCACGGACAGATCACCTGAAGGTCTGGTTCCCGATCCAGCGCGGATTTCTGAAACGCACCGTTGGGCATGTGAAGGCGGTTAATGACGCCACGCTCAGCGTACGCGCGGGTGAGACGCTGGGGATCGTCGGCGAAAGTGGCTCGGGCAAGACGACGCTGGCGCTGGCGATCATGCGGCTGATCGCGTCCGAGGGCGGGATTACTTTCCGCGATCAAGATGTGCGCCGCTGGTCCACGCGGGAATTGCGACGGCTGCGCAAGGATATGCAGATCGTGTTTCAAGACCCGTTCGGCAGCCTCAGCCCTCGGATGACCTGTATGCAGATCATTGCCGAGGGGTTGGCCATTCATAAGGTCGACCCACACCGCGCACCGCGCGATCTGGTGGCCGAAGTGATGACCGAAGTGGGCCTCGACCCCGCCGCAATGGACCGATATCCCCACGAATTTTCGGGCGGGCAGCGTCAACGCATCGCAATCGCACGCGCCATGGTGCTGCGACCCAAGCTGTTGGTTCTGGACGAACCCACCAGCGCGCTGGACATGACGGTGCAGGTGCAAATCGTCGATCTGCTGCGCGATCTGCAGCGGAAATACGGGCTGGCCTATCTGTTCATCAGCCACGACCTGAAAGTCGTACGCGCCATGTCCCACAACGTGATCGTCATGCGCAACGGCGATGTTGTCGAGATGGGCACGGCTAAGGATTTGTTCGAGAACGCGCAGACGGACTATACCCGCGAGCTGATTGCGGCGGCGGGCTGATCCCAACCCGCTCCTTGTTTACGCGCTGGCTTTCTCCTTGGCGGTCGGTTTTGGCACCGGGCCGCGCAGTTCCTCATAGTGATCAAAGCTCAGCTTGACCCAGCCGGTGCCGCGCGTGGCGCTGGCCAGGGTGCGGTGCAGCTCATCCTGCGCTACGGCGGGAAGCTGGGCATTGAATATTTCCCAACCTGAGGCGTTTGGATTGCCCTCAAACCCAAGAACTTGCCCCTGTAGTGAACTGATTGTGGGCACCAGATCGCCCACGAAATCCGAGGGCAGGTGAATCTCCGCACTCAGGATCGGTTGCAGCACCACGGGCTTGGCTTGGGGAAGCGCCTCGCGCACTGCGTTCTTGCCTGCCGTGCGGAAGGCATAGTCGGAACTGTCGACGTTGTGGTGCTTGCCGTCGCTCAGCGTGACTTTGACATCAACCACGGGAAAGCCTTCGGGCCCCTGTTCCAGCGCGTCTTTGGCCCCATGTTCGACCGAGGGGATATAGTTACGCGGCACCGCGCCGCCTTTGACCACCTCTTCGAACTGGAACCCCGCCCCGCGTGGCATTGGCGCGACTGAGATCACCACGTCGGCAAACTGCCCCGCGCCGCCCGATTGCTTGCGGTGGCGGTGGCGATGTTCGACGGGTGCTCGGATCGTCTCGCGATAGGCGGTTTCGACGGTGTCGGTGGCTATCTCGATCCCGAAATCCTCGGCCAGCTTCGCCGTCACGCGGCGCATATGCTGCGGACCTTGCGAGCCTAGAACGGCGTGCCCGCTCAGGTCGTCTTGTCCCAGATGCAGGCCGGGGTCGATCTCGACCAGACGCGAGAGGGCGTTGGACAGGCGCACGTCGTCGCGCTCATGCGCGGGTGAGACGACCTGACGGTGCCCCGCCGGGTGTGACGAGGCCCATTCGGGCAGCGGTGTCGCGCCTTTGCTGTCATAGATGTTGCCGGGGTTCAGGTGATCGGATTTCACCGCCAGCCCGATTTGCCCGGCGGGCAAGTCAGTGATCTGGGTCTTGGCGTCCAGCGTGGTCAGATTGCCGACGGTCTCACCGCCCAATGCTTCATGCGCTTTGACGCCGTCACCCAGGCCCCGCAGGACTACAATCTTGCCGATATGCTTTTTCACATCCGCAAAGCCTGCGATGGCGCGTGCATTCTCGGCGGCCTCGTCCCGATCGGCAGCGATGTCGAATTCGGGTGCTTCGTGCCGTAGGGCTTTCATCAGGCGGGTCAGCCCGTTGCCATGGCTGGCCGCGCCCAGACAGGCCGGGATCAGCTGGTGGTTCTGCAGGACCTGCGCGGCCAGATCGTAAATCTCACCGCTGGGGGGCTGTTTGTCCTCGATCAGTTGTTCCAGCAGGTGATCGTCGAAATCCGACAGCGTTTCCAGCAGTTCGGTGCGGGCCTCTTGTTCGCGATCCTCGACCGATTGCGGCAGTTCGATCAGGGCCGAGGGCTGGCCCTCTTGGTATTTCCAAGCGCGTTCCGAAATCAGATCGACCGCACCAACAATCGTGTCACCTTCGCGGATTGGCACCTGTCGCAAGGCGATGTGATGGGTGCAATAGGTTTGCAGCGCCGAGATGATGTCGCGGATGCGGCCATTGGGGCTGTCCATGCGGTTGATGAACAGGAAACAGGGGATCCCGGCCTCTTCCACCAAACGCAAATAGGGCGCACACAGGACGGCCGCGTTGGGATCAGGTGGAACGACCACGACCGCCGCGTCCGAGATCGCCATGGCTGGCCCAACATAGGCCAGGTTATCGCCGCCCCCGTCGACGTCGATGGCGCACCAGGGTTCATCCAGGTAAGAAAAACCGTGCAAATGCACGGTCCCGGACACGTCGAATGTGGTGGGCCGCCCGTCGAGGCGGCTGATGGCCTCGACCAGAGTGGTTTTGCCCGATTGGCTGGGGCCGAGGACGGTGAAAACGCGCATGGGTGCTGTCCCTCTTTCAGGTTGCAGATATACCTGCACGAAAAGGGCTGTCCGGCGCGGTTGCGTCGGTAAAAGCTGTCTGCGAATTCGCCTGCCTCGGGGTGCGATTGCACCCCTGAGTGTGGAGAAAACCAGAGGCCTGCGTCAAGCCCCTGTGCGGGTTGGGGGTCGGCAGACCGTGAACCCGGCCCGCCGGAAAGAGGTCAGATCGCCGAACTGTGGCCTGCCTTGCTCAGGTCATAGGCGTCAAAGCTGCGCGCGATCATGCGGGTCAGGGCGCGGGCCTCGTGCGGGATGAAAAGACCATCCTCGGTGATGCGCAGCAGCCCGTCAAAGGCGGTATTGGCATCCGCATACATGCCCTGCAATTCGGCGACAGTGATACCATGGTCACGCAGAATCTCGGCCGTGTTGATCTGAAAATCGCACATCAGCGCCTCGATCAAGCGCGCGCGCAGTACGTCCTGACCTTTGAACAGGTGTCCGCGCGAGGTTGAGAATCGCCCCTCTCGGACGGCCTTAGTATGAGCCGACGTGGCGGGCGCGTTCTGCGCATAGCCCTGCGGAAAGCGCGAGATCGAGCTGGCCCCGACACCAATCAGAACCTCGGCCTGATCGTCGGTATAGCCCTGGAAATTGCGCTTGAGCTTACCGGCGTTCAACGCGCGGGTCAGGCCGTCTTCCTGCGTGGCGAAGTGGTCGATGCCGATCTCGGCGTAATTGTCCCACATGAACAGACGGCGGGCGGTGTCGAACAGATCCAGACGCTGTTCCGGAGTAGGCAGCGCGTCCGAGGGGATCATCTGCTGCCGTTTGGCCATCCACGGCACATGCGCATAGCCGTACAGCGCCACGCGATCGGGGTTGAGCGACAGCAGTTTTTGCACGCTTTCCGTCATCCGGGTCTTGGTCTGATGCGGCAGACCATAGAGGATATCGGCGTTCAAGCTGGTGATGCCGCGTTCGCGGATCATGTCCACGGCCTTGCGCGTGGTGTCATAGCTTTGGATGCGGCCGATGGTCTTCTGTATCTCGTCGTCGAAATCCTGCACCCCGATTGAGGCGCGGTTCATCCCGGCCTCGGCCAAGGCATCCAAACGTGCCTCGTCAATCTCGTTGGGGTCGATCTCGACCGAGAATTCGGCGTTCGGCCCCAAAGGCACCACGTCCAGAATTCGCGCCGCCAGTTCGCGCATCAGATCCGCGTTCAGCAAGGTCGGCGTACCACCGCCCCAATGCAGGCGAGACAGGGTCACGCCCTGGGGCAAGCGCGCAGCCAGCAAGTCCAGCTCGGCTTTGAGGACATCCACATAGGCGATGACCGGATTGTCCGTTTGGGTGCCTTGCGTCCGGCATGCGCAGAACCAGCATAGCCTGCGGCAGAAAGGAACGTGGATATACAACGAGATCTCGCTTCCGGGTGTGATGCCGGAAATCCAGTCTCCAAAAAGCTCTGACCCTACGTCATTGCTGAAGTGGGGGGCGGTGGGATAGCTTGTGTAACGCGGGACTTTCGCGTCAAATAGTCCAAGCCGTGCCAGTTGTGGTTTTACTATCATAACGGTACGGTTAGAGGACGCCACGAACAGATGCTTTGATAGAGATCAAGTGGAAGCGCGCATGACACCCACATTCAAGATCGACCATACGAACTGTGCAGACTGCCCGATCCGACATCGGGCCGTGTGTGCCCATTGTGATGTCGATGAGCTGGAAGAGCTTGAAAGCATTAAGTATTACCGCAGTTTCGAGGCCGGTCAGACTGTCATTTGGTCCGGCGATCAGATGAATTTTGTTGGCTCGGTCGTGTCGGGGATTGCGTCTTTGACGCAGACGATGGAAGACGGGCGCACTCAGATGGTCGGACTTTTGCTGCCAAGCGATTTCGTCGGGCGCCCGGGGCGCGAATCGGCGCCTTACGATGTGCAGGCGACCACAGATGTTGTCATGTGTTGCTTCCGGAAAAAGCCTTTCGAAGAACTGATGAACACCACGCCGCACATCGCGCATCGGTTGCTGCAGATGACGCTTGACGAACTGGACGCGGCCCGCGAATGGATGCTGGTGCTGGGGCGCAAGACCGCGCGCGAGAAGATCGCGAGCCTGCTGTCGATCATCGCGCGCCGCGATGCCTCAATCAACCAAAAAGGGGGGCCCATCGTCTTCGACCTGCCGCTGACCCGCGAGGCGATGGCCGATTACCTTGGCCTGACGCTGGAAACGGTCAGCCGCCAGATCTCGGCGCTCAAAAAGGATGAGGTCATCCTGTTGGAAGGCAAGCGCCACGTGACGATCCCCGATATGGGCCGCCTTATGGAAGAGGCGGGTGACGACTCGGATGGTGGCTTTCTGGTCTGACGCCTTTCAGTGCGCCAGAAAGACCGGAACCGAGGATTGTTCCAACATGTTGCGAGTTGCGCCGCCAAGAATGGCTTCGCGGAAGCGCGAGTGGCCGTAAGCCCCCATGACGATCATGTCAGCCTGAGTATCCACAGCGTGACGGTTCAGGATATCTGATACCCGTGGCATGGTTTTGCTGAGAACATCGATTTCACACTTGACCCCATGGCGCGACAGCATCTGTGACAGCATCCCGCCGGGGTCCGAACGATCCGGGCCATGCCGAGGCGGGTCAATTACAACGATACGCACTTGGGTTGCTGCAATGAGGAAAGGCAAAGCCCGACGAATGGCGCGCATGGCCTCGACGCTTTCATTCCAGCCGATCAAAATGGTGCCGGGCTTGCTGAAGATTTTAGCCGAGTCCGGAACAATTAACACAGGGGTGTGCCCTTCGAACATCGCGGCTTCGACAATGGGTTCCGCTTCGACGCCGCGGTTTTCACCGTAGGGCTGCGGCAAAACGACAAGGTCGGAAAACCGGGCGCGATGCGCAACATGTCGCCCCAAATCGGCGATTTGCGCAACACCGGATTCGGCAGACCAACGCACTCCTGACTTGGTAAAGAAGTCTTTTGCGAATGCCAGAATCTCTTCGGCTTCAGCATTGGCCCGGTTTAGGGTTTCCTGAAGAATCAAAGCGTTAGCGCCCGCATAATAATACCCTGTCTGGCTGCGGTCGACGCCAAGGCACAGTGTTTCAGCATGCGCGTCCTGAGCTGCAGCCAGCGCCACGACTTGTGCAAGTGCCGAGTCAGATTGCGTGGTTTCTGTCATAACAGTGAGGAGAGATTTGTAAGCCATGTTGACCTCGTGCTTACGGGCCGGTTCCATGCGACGTTCCAGCCCATTCGTTTCCTCAGCATTGTCATAGTATGCGGAGCTCTGTCTTGACACAGATCAAAGCAGTTTGAGCAGCTGTCGTAGAAAACAGCAGCCAGTCAAATGGGTCTCGCGACACCAAAAGAATCGCGCGGGGCATGGCAAAGGGACGCAATATGTCAAATTATATCAAGCTGATCGTGCTTGGTGTGATTGCGGTATTCGCCGCGATCGCGACCAATTATGCACGCGATTTGGCGTATCAGGTGCATGCAATTCTGGTGATGTTTATCGCCGGCGGTTTGTTCATCTGGACGCTGAGAAACACGGATGAGCCAGAGACTTTCGTGGATCATTCCGGTGAGTACATGGATGGGGTGATCCGCTATGGCGTGATCGCAACCGCCTTTTGGGGGGTGATCGGTTTCGTCGCAGGAACCTTTATCGCGTTCCAGTTGGCCTTTCCGGCGCTGAACTTTGAATGGGCGCAGGGTTATCTGAACTTTGGCCGTTTGCGTCCGCTGCACACCTCGGCAGTGATTTTTGCATTTGGTGGTAACGCACTGATTGCGACCTCATTCTACGTGGTGCAACGCACCAGCGCCGCGCGCTTGTGGGGTGGAAATCTGGCGTGGTTCGTGTTCTGGGGCTATCAGCTGTTCATCGTTCTGGCTGCAACCGGCTATGTTCTGGGCGGCACGCAATCCAAAGAATATGCCGAACCCGAATGGTATGTTGACCTGTGGCTGACCATCGTCTGGGTCGCCTATCTGGCCGTGTATCTGGGCACCGTGATCAAGCGGAAAGAGCCGCATATCTACGTGGCCAACTGGTTCTACCTGGCCTTTATCGTGACCGTTGCAATGCTGCACGTGGTGAACAACATCACCATCCCGGTCAGCATCTGGGGTTCGAAATCGGTCATCGTCTGGTCGGGCGTGCAAGATGCCATGATCCAGTGGTGGTACGGCCACAACGCTGTGGGCTTCTTCCTGACTGCAGGTTTCCTGGGCATGATGTATTACTTCATCCCGAAACAGGCCGAGCGTCCGGTTTTCAGCTACAAGCTGTCGATCATCCACTTCTGGGCACTGATCTTCCTGTATATCTGGGCCGGTCCGCACCACCTGCACTATACCGCCCTGCCTGACTGGGCTTCGACGCTGGGCATGGTGTTCTCGGTCGTGCTGTGGATGCCGTCCTGGGGTGGTATGATCAACGGTCTGATGACACTCTCGGGCGCATGGGACAAGCTGCGCACCGACCCTGTGATCCGTATGATGGTGATCTCGGTCGGCTTCTACGGCATGTCCACGTTTGAGGGTCCGATGATGTCGATCCGCGCTGTGAACTCGCTGTCTCACTACACGGACTGGACCATTGGTCACGTGCACTCGGGCGCGCTGGGCTGGAACGGCATGATCACCTTTGGTGCGCTGTACTTCCTGGTTCCCGTTCTGTGGAAGCGCGAGCGTCTGTATTCGCTGCAGATGGTCAGCTGGCACTTCTGGCTCGCCACGATCGGCATCGTTCTGTACGCCGCGTCGATGTGGGTCACTGGTATCATGGAAGGTCTGATGTGGCGCGAAGTGGATGCCAACGGCTTCCTGGTGAACTCGTTCGCTGACACCGTGGCCGCTAAGTTCCCGATGTATGTGGTGCGTGCTCTGGGTGGCGTGATGTTCGTCGCTGGTGCCGTGATCATGTGCTACAACCTGTGGATGACTGTGCGGAAAGCGCCGGCCAAAGAGGCCAGCCTGTCCGTCGCGGTCCCGGCTGAATAAGGAGGGCCGGAGCAATGGCAATTCTCGACAAACATAAGATCCTCGAGACCAACGCGACCCTCCTGCTGGTATTCAGCTTTTTGGTCGTGACCATCGGTGGCATCGTGCAGATCACCCCGCTGTTCTATCTTGAGAACACCATCGAGAAGGTGGAGGGTATGCGCCCTTACACCCCTCTCGAAATGGCAGGGCGTGAAATCTACATCCGCGAAGGCTGCTATGTCTGCCACAGCCAGATGATCCGCCCCATGCGGGACGAGGTCGAACGCTATGGTCACTACTCATTGGCGGCTGAATCGATGTATGATCACCCGTTCCAGTGGGGATCGAAACGGACAGGTCCTGATCTGGCCCGCGTGGGGGGCCGCTATTCGGACCAGTGGCATGTGGACCACCTGCGTGATCCGCAGTCGGTTGTTCCGGAATCGGTGATGCCGAAATACGGCTTCCTCGAAAACCGCAAGCTGGACGGCAAGTATATCGGTGACATCATGCAGGCGAACGCCGTTGTCGGCACGCCTTACACCGAAGACATGCTGGCCAATGCCGAGGCTGACTTCCGTGCGCAGGCCGATCCCGACAGCGACTATGACGGGCTGCTTGAGCGCTATGGCGACAAGGTCAGCGTGCGCAACTTCGACGGTCAGCCAGAACTGACCGAAGCGGATGCGTTGGTGGCTTATCTTCAGATGCTGGGCACGCTGGTCGATTTCTCGACCTTCACCCCGGACGCAAGCCGCTAAGGAGGGCGTTATGGAAGAATACACACTCCTCAGACAGTTCGCGGATAGCTGGATGCTGCTGCTGTTGTTCACTTTCTTCATTGGCATCGTGGTGTGGGTTTTCCGCCCCGGTTCCAGCAAGGAATACAACGACACCGCCAACATCCCCTTCCGGCATCAAGACAAACCCGCCGAATCCAAGGAGGCGCGGCCATGAGCAAGACACCTGATAAACAGCCGGGCGATCCGAATACCACGGGTCACAGCTGGGACGGTATCGAAGAATTCGACAATCCGATGCCTCGCTGGTGGCTGTGGACCTTCTACGCCTGTATCTTCTGGGGCGTGATCTACACCATCATGTATCCGGCATGGCCGCTGGTTCAATCGGCAACCGCTGGTGTTGTTGGCTGGTCCTCGCGCGGGGAAGTGCAGCAGGATATCGTGTCCTTCGAAGAAGCCAACGCGCCTTGGAATGCGCGGCTGGTGGAAACGCCGCTTGAGGAAATCTCGGCGGACGCCGAATTGCAGCAATACGCTGTGAACTCGGGTGGTGCCGTATTCCGCACCTGGTGTGCGCAGTGCCACGGCTCGGGCGCGCAGGGGGCCACCGGCTTCCCGAACCTTCTGGATGACGCCTGGCTTTGGGGCGGTTCGCTTGAGGATATCGAATATACCGTTGCCTATGGTATCCGGAATGAAGAAAGCGACGATGCGCGCTATTCCGAGATGCCGGCCTTTGGCGAGCTTCTGGAAAAGGATGAGATCACTCAGGTCGTTCAGTACGTGATGTCCCTGACCAACGCCCAGTCGGATGACGCAGCGGCTGAAGCCGGTAAGGTTGTCTTCGAAGACAATTGCGCGGCCTGCCACGGCGAAGACGGCAAAGGCGATGTCTTCCAGGGCGCGCCGAACCTGACCGACGCGATCTGGTTGTACGGCGGCAGTGAAGAGGCTTTGACCGAGACGGTCACCTACAGCCGCTTCGGCGTTATGCCTCCGTGGGAAAACCGCCTGACTCAGGCGCAGATCCGCGCCGTGACCGCTTATGTCCACCAGCTGGGTGGCGGTCAGTAAGGCGAAAAGAATACCTCCGGACGGTTCGCCGTCCGAAGGTTGAAGCACCGGCTGTTCCATCTGTTCGCGCGTTTCCAGAACAGCCGGTGCTGACTTTTTAGATTACCGACGAAAAAAGGTGTGGTCCAGACTCACCTTTTCGCGCGCATCGCTTTTTTGTTTCCACCAATGCGCCTCCGGCAGCCAATTCTGACGGTGTTGCTTTTCTTGCTGATTGCGGTCCACGCTTTGGGTCGCGGTCATGAAACTGCGCGCTAGGATCGAAAGCATTTCTGCACTCCTTTGCTGTTTGTAGCTTATTTGAGGATTGCCCTGTGGGCCTTAAAATGCGACTCAATTACCTTGTCAGTGTGTAAGTAAGGCTTACAGATGGATTGGATGAAAATGCCGCCCCTTGCGGCGCTCAGGGCTTTTTCTGCCTTTGCGGAAACGGGCAATGTCGTGCAGGCGGGTTCGATGTTGAATGTCAGCCACGCTGCAATAAGCCAGCAGCTGCGGGCGTTGGAAAAGCACTTAGGTACCAGCCTTCTGGACCGGTCGGGCAAGTCGATGGTTCTAACTCCCGAGGGTGAGCACCTGGCCCAAGCTTTACACCTTGGGTTTCGTGCCATTGGCGCGGCAGTGACCGATCTGGTGCAATCGGGTCTTGATCGACCGGTTCATGTTTCTCTAACCCCGTCTTTCGCTGCATCGTGGCTGATGCCAAGGCTGCCGGCTTTTCAGGCGGAACATCCGGATATTGATTTGGCGTTGGACCCTACCCCAAAGCTTGTGACTCTCGGGCCCGGCGGGGTGGATGTGGCTCTTCGTTATGGAGCGGGAGGTTGGCCCGGAGTGACATCCGAGCTTTTACTGCCAAGCCCGATTACCATAGTGGCCGCGCCCTCATTGCTGGGGGACAAGACCGACTGGACTGCTGCCGAGTTAAGTCAGCTGCCTTGGCTAGAAGAGTTTGGAACCACTGAAGCAACGACATGGCTTGCTGGACAAGGCGTAGAGCACGGCCCCCGTGCCGGGCGAATTGCATTGCCCGGAAACCTGCTGCTTGACGGGCTCCGCGCGGGTCAGGGCGTCACGGTGACGGCGCGGCATTTTGTCGAATCCGACATCGCCGATGGACGGCTGGTCGAACTGTTCTGCCAGCCGGGCAACAGCGGATATCATATTGTAACCACTGAAAATTCTATACGTCCGGCGGTCAGAACCTTCGTGTCCTGGCTGCGGCGGCAATCCGGTCGCATGTGACAAAAGGTGTCTGCACGATGCGCTTTTGACCCATGTCAAAGAGCTTATCTGTGTGATCTGGGACAAGACACAAAAAATAAAGCCAAATCTGGAGCCAGCTCGTGAGCGATTCCGACCCCGCCCCCAGCCTATATGCTGCAAGGGAGCCTATTTTCCCCCGTCGTGTTTCCGGCCCGTTCAGAAACCTGAAATGGATCATCCTCGCTGTTACTCTGGGGATCTACTACATCACTCCGTGGATCAGATGGGACCGTGGCCCCAGCCTGCCGGATCAGGCGGTGCTGCTGGATCTGGCAAACCGCCGGTTCTATTTCTTCTGGATTGAGATCTGGCCGCACGAGTTCTATTTCGTGGCCGGTCTGTTGATCATGGCCGGTTTGGGTCTTTTCCTTTTCACCTCGGCTTTAGGGCGCGTGTGGTGCGGTTATGCCTGTCCACAGACGGTGTGGACCGACCTCTACATTCTGGTCGAACGCTGGATCGAAGGCGACCGCAACGCGCGTCTGCGTCTGCACCGGCAGGAAAAGATGGATTTGCGCAAGGCGCGTCTGCGAGTCACGAAGTGGGCGGTTTGGCTCATGATTGGTCTCGCGACCGGCGGGGCATGGGTGTTTTACTTTGCCGATGCGCCCACATTGCTGCGCGATCTGGTGACTGGGAATGCGCATCCCGTGGCCTATACGACCGTGTTGATTCTGACCGGCACCACCTTTTTGTTTGGCGGCTTCGCGCGCGAACAGATTTGTATCTATGCCTGCCCGTGGCCGCGCATTCAGGCCGCAATGATGGACGAGGATACTCTGGTCGTGGGCTACCGCGAATGGCGGGGCGAGCCGCGCGGCAAAGGCAAGCGCACGGCGGATTCCGAGCTTGGCGATTGCATCGACTGTATGGCCTGCGTCAATGTCTGCCCGGTGGGGATCGACATCCGTGATGGCCAGCAGTTGGAATGCATCACCTGCGCGCTTTGCATTGACGCCTGTGACGACATGATGGCCAAGATCGGCAAACCGCGCGGTCTGATCGATTATATGGCGCTGAGCGACGAGACCCGCGAACGCGCTGGTCAGCCGCCCAAGAACATCTGGAAGCACATTCTGCGCCCGCGAACCATCATGTATACGGCCATGTGGTCGGCGGTGGGCTTTGCGCTGCTGTTCGCGTTGTTCATCCGCTCGGAAATCGACCTGACCGTCGCGCCTGTGCGGAACCCGACCTTTGTGACCCTGTCTGACGGGACGATCCGCAACACCTACGACGTGCGGCTGCGCAATAAGCATGGCGAGGATCGCTTGTTCAAATTGTCGCTGACCGGCGATCCGGCCATGCGGATCGTGATTGAGGGTACGAATCTTGATACAGTGAACGTCACAGCCGATACTGCCCAGCTTGAGCGCGTCTATATCGTTGCGCGTAAAGAGACTGGTCCAGCGGCAGAGGATGTGACGCCTGTGCGCATTTGGGTCGAAGACCTGCAAAGCGGTGAGCGCGCCTATAAAGACACGACCTTCAACGGACGAGGGCAGTAAGATGGCAGAACGTCAATTCACCGGAAAACACGCGCTGGCCGTGTTTGTTGGGGCCTTCAGCGTGATCATCGCCGTCAATCTGGTGCTGGCCTACAGTGCTGTGAAGACCTTTCCGGGGCTTGAGGTTAAAAACTCCTACGTAGCCAGTCAGGAGTTCAACGAACGCCTGCAGGAACAGCAGGCTCTGGGTTGGGAAATTCGGGCAGAGGTTTCCGGCGGTTTGTTGATCCTGCATATCACCGACAAGACAGGTGCGCCGGTTCAGGTGGCCGAGCTGCAGGCCGTTGTGGGTCGGGCTACTCATGTCAAAGAGGATTTCGCTCCCGATTTCACCTTTGACGGCATCGCCTATGCAACGCCCGCGTCGCTGGGCAAGGGCAACTGGAACATTCGTCTGGTTGCCAAAGACCATAGCGGAGCGGAATTCGCGCAGCGCGTACCGCTCTATGTGAAGGGGTAGGGGACTGTGGCGCAGATGAGTTCCGGTACGGCGGCTTGTCCGGGTTGTGTCGCAGCCCCAGCAGAACCCGCACGGCCGATCCCTCAGGACGTACAGATTGCGCTGTCGTTGCCAGGTATCCATTGCTCGGCTTGTATCTCGACGGTCGAGCGCGCGCTGAACGCCACGCCCGGCGTCGAGGATGCGCGCGTCAACCTGACCCTGAAACGCGCCATGATCAAAGCCGCGCCCGATCTGCGTGCTGCCGATCTGATCCCGGTGCTGGAAAACGCGGGTTTTGAGGCGCATGAGTTGGACCCCGGCGCCCTGTCCGCCACGCAGGCTGACAAGGCGGGGCGTGATCTGCTTATGCGGCTGGCGGTGGCCGGGTTTGCCTCGATGAACGTGATGCTGCTGTCGGTCTCGGTCTGGTCCGGGGCAGCGGATGCAACGCGGGACATGTTCCACTGGATTTCGGCGGCGATTGCGCTGCCTGCGATTGCTTTCTCTGCGCAGCCCTTCTTTGCGAATGCGTGGTCGGCCTTGCGCGTGCGTCGTCTGAATATGGACGTGCCAATCGTACTGGCGATCCTGTTGGCGCTGGTCACATCGCTGTGGGAAACTGCGCTGAGCGGTGAACATGCCTATTTCGACGCCGCCCTGACGCTGACCTTCTTCCTGCTGGCTGGACGCTATCTGGATTACCGTACTCGCGCTGCTGCCCGATCTGCGGCCGAGGAGCTGACCGCGCTGGAAGTCCCCCGCGCCATTCGGGTCGTGGATGGCATCGAGGAAGAGGTCGCCGTTGCCACGCTGAGTGTGGGCGACCTGATCTTGATCCGCCCCGGCGGGCGGATGCCCGTGGATGGCGAGATTGTCTCGGGTCAATCGGAGCTCGACCGGTCGCTGCTGACCGGAGAAACCCTGCCGGTCTTTGCCGAAGCAGGTACGACTGTCAGCGCCGGCGAGGTCAACCTGACCGGCCCTCTGACCATCCGCGCGACGGCGGTGGGTGAGGACACTTCTCTGCACCGTATGGCCGATCTGGTGGCCATCGCTGAATCGGGGCGCTCGCGCTATACTTCGCTGGCCGACAAGGCCGCCAAGCTTTATGCGCCGGGGGTTCATATCCTGTCGGCGCTCAGCTTTGTAGGGTGGTATATCTATTCCGGCGATATCCGCACCGCGCTGAACATCGCCGCCGCCGTGCTGATCATCACCTGCCCATGTGCGCTGGGGCTGGCGGTTCCTGCGGTGACCACGGCGGCCTCGGGGCGGTTGTTTCGCAAAGGGATGCTGATCAAACACTCCACCGCGCTGGAACGTCTGGCCGAGGTTGATACGGTTGTTTTCGACAAGACCGGCACGCTGACCTCTGGCACTCCGGAACTGACCAATCTGGGCGATCATTCGAGATCTGACCTTGAGGTCGCGCTGGCACTGGCCGAAGCGTCCTCGCACCCGTTGTCGGTTGCTTTGACCAAGGCCGCTCGCGAGGCAGGGATCAAGCCCGCCACGCTGAAAGAGGTCACAGAGGTTCCGGGCTACGGTACCGAGGGTACCTATCGTGGCCAACGCGTGCGTTTGGGCCGGGCGGCATGGACCGGTGCAGACGAAGGCGATCAGACCGCCGCATGGCTGGCCATCGCCGGGCAAGCGCCGTCGGCATTCCTGTTCTCGGACGCTTTGCGCCCCGGCGCGGCGGAGGCGGTGCAGGCGCTGCGCGAGGCGGGAAAAGAGGTCATCCTGATCTCAGGCGATACGCAGGGCGCGGTTCAGGCACTGGCGGCCAAGCTGGGGATTGAAAACTGGATTGCGCAGGCCCTGCCGCAGGACAAGGCCAAGCATGTTGAGGTTCTGCGCGATAAGGGCCATCACGTGCTTATGGTCGGTGACGGGCTGAACGACACGGCGGCGCTGGCGGCGGCGCATGTGTCGATCTCACCGGCCTCGGCACTGGATGCGGCGCGGGTGGCGTCAGATATCGTGCTGCTGGGCAATGACCTGTCACCTATCGCCGATGCCTGCGACACCGCAGTCAAAGCAACCAAACGGATTCGCGAAAACTTTCGCATCGCCACCGTCTATAATATCATTGCGGTGCCGCTGGCGGTGGTTGGTCTGGCTACGCCGCTGATTGCGGCACTGGCGATGTCGACATCGTCTATCACCGTGTCTTTGAACGCATTGCGGGTAAGGTAAAGCGATGGAAGTTCTGGCCTATCTGATACCGATTTCCCTGTTTCTGGGCGGGGTTGGGCTGGTGGCCTTTGTCTATACCGTCCGCTCAAACCAATATGACGACCCTGAAGGGGACGCGCGGCGCATCCTCAGCGATGAATGGGACGACAAACCCAAGCCCTGACAGCCCTTGAAATTGCCGCAATGCCCGGTTATGTCCGGCCCATCCGCTAGCAGAGAGAACACCGCCAAATGGCTACCATGAATCCGATCCAGTTCATTCAGCAAGTCCGCGCCGAAGTTGCAAAGGTCGTCTGGCCGACGCGCCGCGAGGTTCTGCTGACCACGGTCATGGTGTTCATCATGGCGGCCCTGACTGCTGTGTTCTTTGCACTGGTCGATCTGGGCATTCGCGGTGGTCTGCAACTGATCCTGGGCATGTTCGGCTAAACCCGCGCGGGCAGGGTGGAAACACCGCTTCCCCCTTGCACAGCACGCGATGTCCTTGTAGGTCACGCGGAACTATTCGGAATGGGCGTGCGGCGATTCGGACCGCGCGCCGCTTTTTATTCCGGGTAACGTAATGGAATTTCAATCACGGGCACGCGTTGCCGCTGCCTGAGAAAAACAAGGACGACAGGTTCATGGCGAAACGGTGGTACTCGGTCAGCGTTCTTTCGAATTTCGAAAAGAAGATCGCAGAACAGATCCGCACGTCGGTAGCAGAGCACGGCCTTGAGGACGATATCGACGAAGTGCTGGTGCCCACCGAAGAGGTGATCGAAGTGCGCCGGGGCAAAAAGGTCACCACCGAACGCCGTTTCATGCCCGGCTATGTGCTGGTGCATATGGAGATGTCGGATCAGGGCTACCACCTTGTGAACTCGATCAACCGCGTCACCGGCTTCCTGGGCCCGCAAGGCCGTCCGATGCCTATGCGCGATGCCGAGGTGAACCAGATCCTCAACCGCGTTCAGGAAGGCGAAGAAGCGCCCAAGCTGATGATCTCCTTCGAGGTCGGTGAGAAGGTCAAGGTCAACGATGGCCCGTTCGAGGATTTCGACGGCATGGTCGAAGGCGTGGACGACGAGAACCAGAAGCTGAAGGTTTCGGTTTCGATCTTCGGTCGCGAAACGCCAGTCGAGCTGGACTTTACGCAGGTGACCAAGCAGACCTGAGTTAACCTGCTGCGAGATTCGAAGCGCCGCGATGCCTTGAGCAACGCGGCGTTTTTTTGTTTCAAACCAGTTCTAGCGGCCGGAGGCAAGGGGCAGGCTACTTCGGTGGCAGGGAAAGAACTGTGTAGCTATGGCGGTCCTGGGATCAGTTCATTTTGTTGAAGGGCTGTCAGAATGTCGAGGATTGTCGACGGGCTGAAATCCACCGATCCGTCAAGAAAGACACCCAGCCCGCCTTCTCCGATTTCTTTCGGGCCGCCTTTGTCGTAAACCGGATCGAGTGAAGCGAGTTCTGCTGGCAATTCCGGACACAATGGGGTTTCGTTCAAAACAAGGTCCACAGCGGCCAGCATCAATTCCTTAACAGAGTCCAGAGTGTCGTCCTTCAGAAGTTGCTCGCGCTGTTCTTCAGGGGCCGTAAGTGTAAGATCAATGAGTTTGAAATAAGCACAATTGTCGCGCAGCTCGACGGTCGCCGCGGTGGACATATTCGCCAGGATGGCTCTTTTTTGTTCGCCCCGCTGAAAGTCGCGCTCGCTGGTTCGACTGCATTCGAAGATTGTGATGGTTACATTTCCATTCAAGTCAATCGCGTCGTCTTGGGCTTTGAGGCTTAAGTCATCCAGCCGGGCCTGCAGGCCGCAATTGTCGATGATCGCGTTGTCAGCCAACTGCTCTGGCACTGTTTTTTGTATCTCTCGGAGATCGAGAAGGGCGTTTACCCCGATCCGTGTAGGGGCAGCGGCAGTGATTTTCAGGTCCAGCGTGTAGGGGAGCTTTGTTTCGCGCACCGGCAAGGTAGCGTCGATCAGAAAGTTCACCTGCTGAGCGCTAGGAGCGCGAACGCCGGGAACTGCTGCCGCCAAGACCAAGATCATGAACCAATGTCTCATTCAGCAAACTCCAAAACACCAAGCGCTTTTAGGCCCGCAAGGACTTTGACGATTGTCTCGGCGCTGACATCAGCCGATCCGACAACTGCGGCTCCCATCCCGCCCGGAGCAATTTCGCGTGTGCCGCCGGATTCGTAGATCGGGTCGAGAACTGCGAATTCTTCGGGCAGTGGCGGGCAGACCGGGTTGGCGGCCAAAAACTCTCCACCCTTTTCTAGCACGGCTTCGTTGATGCGGTTGGTCAAACCAAAAAGATTGCTGACGGCGCCGATAAAGCCACGCGGGTTGAGGTCAACATTTTCGATACTGAATGTCAGGCACTGGCCTTTAACTTCCGCCTTGGCGACAGCAACGGCATCGACTGTAGCCCCAAAATAACGAATGCCAGCTTCTTCACGCCGGTTGCACCTGGTAAATTGAGCGCGGGCCGAACCCTCGACCTTTACAGTATCCCCTATGGCAGTTACATCGCGGACCTCAAGATAGATCTGACGTTTGCAGCTTTCTTCCAGAGGGCCAGTCAGAATCTGCGGCGCCTTTTCCTGCAGTCCGCGCAGGTCCATGAACGCCCTTATTTGCAACCGTGTGGGGCTGGCTTCTTCAAGGCCGCTGTAAACCGTGAAGGGAACGGGAATGTCGCGTAGGGGAACTTCCTTGGTCAGTTTTATCTGAAACCGACCGGCATAGTTGGCAGGATCAATCCCCGCCGTGGCGGTTGATACGGGACTGTTGGACCCGTTGGATTGGCCGGTTGTCTCGGACGCGGCGTCCTGATCCTGAGCCTTGCTGCCACATCCCGGCAGCATCGCTAGGAAAACGCAGATCAGTAGCCCCTTGTTCAGCCGAGATGATGCCATCCCCGATCACCTCTTTTGCAATCAAGCAGTTCCAAGATACCCGTCTTGTTCTCTGGCGCAACTTATGTATTCAAGTAAATTATTCTGTTTGGTTTTTCTAACTGACACTGAGGTCGGACCAAGACAAAAAGGGTCACTTGGGAATAAGGTGACATCTACTTGCCAACCCCATCGTTCCCCTGTAAATGCCGCCTCTATCGTCTTCGGGCGAGATTCTCTCGTGGGAGGTTGCTGGGATCGCGATCCCGGATCGGACCACGCAACATAAACCGGGTGGAACGCGTTTCACCTACGTTGAAAGGAAAACCAAATGGCTAAGAAGCTTGCTGGTACAATGAAACTGCAGGTTCCTGCAGGTCAGGCGAACCCGTCGCCGCCAGTTGGTCCGGCGCTGGGTCAGCGCGGCATCAACATCATGGAATTCTGCAAGGCGTTCAATGCCAAGACTGCAGACATGGAGCCCGGCGCCCCATGCCCCACCGTGATCACCTACTATCAGGACAAGTCCTTCACCATGGACATCAAGACGCCGCCCGCGTCTTATTACCTGAAAAAAGCAGCTGGTCTGAAGCCGGTTGGTAAGCGTAACCGCCCCCGTGGCGCGGAAAACCCAGGTCGTGAGACCGTGGCAACCGTGACCTCGAAGCAGGTTCGTGAAATCGCCGAAGCCAAAATGAAAGATCTGAACGCCAACGACGTCGAAGGCGCAATGCAGATCATCCTGGGCTCGGCCCGCTCTATGGGCATCGAGGTGAAGTAAGATGGCAAAACTTGGTAAACGCACCCGCGCTGCGCGCGAAGCTGTCGCCGGCAAGGAAAATCTGTCGATCGAAGACGCAGTTGCCCTGGTCAAAGCCAACGCAACCTCGAAATTCGACGAGACCATCGAAATCGCGATGAACCTGGGCGTTGACACCCGTCACGCTGACCAGATGGTTCGCGGCGTTGTTGGCCTGCCCAACGGCACCGGTAAAGCGATGCGCGTTGCTGTTTTCGCTCGTGGCCCCAAGGCTGACGAAGCGAAAGAAGCAGGCGCGGATATCGTTGGCGCAGAGGACCTGATGGAAACCATTCAGGGCGGCACCATCGAATTCGATCGCTGCATTGCCACCCCGGACATGATGCCCATCGTTGGCCGTCTGGGTAAGGTTCTGGGCCCCCGCAACCTGATGCCGAACCCCAAGGTTGGCACTGTGACCATGGACGTCAAAGCAGCCGTGGAAGCAGCCAAGGGCGGTGAAGTTCAGTTCAAGGCGGAAAAAGGCGGCGTTGTGCACGCTGGCGTTGGCAAAGCGTCGTTCGACGAAGCCAAGCTGGCCGAAAACGTGCGCGCATTCGTTTCGGCTGTGGCCAAGGCCAAGCCGTCGGGCGCAAAAGGCACCTACATGAAGAAAATCGCGCTGAGCTCGACTATGGGCCCAGGCGTGACTCTGGATGTGGCGGCTGCGGCGGGCGAATAAGCCCTGACGCACGACTACAAAGAATTGGTCCCGGGTGGTGAGAACTGCCCGGGATTTTTTGTGTCAATTGGTAAAGTGATCCGGCTGAAAAGCCCTTTTCGCAAAGGGTCGTAGCCGCCGCAGAGTTCTTTGTTTAGCCGCAGTGCGCAGCGCCTTTTTCTGTGGCACGCGGGCCAAAGTCGACAAGACGCGTGGATAAAGAAGAAAAGCCAGGCTGGGATCATTTGGACCGACCAGTTTATACCCTTCGAAAAAAGCTGAGGTGACATCGTCGGGGACGACTCGGCCGGGCGCTACCTCGTTTGCAGAACGGGTCAGGGTGGTGAAATCCAGCAAGACTTTTGAAATGTCATGTCCGACCGGCGCCATTTGATCGCTGGAAAAGTCAAGCCCGAGTGTCCGCTGGTCGTCTCGTATCAGATTGGATAGGTGAAAGTCGCCGTGCTGAATTGCCGAAATCGTTTGCTGGCCCTCGAACTGTGGCGCCAGCTCGATGATCCGTCGGATACCGGCGAGAAACAGTTGCCGTGCGGGTACGGTTGCAGTGCCTGCGGTGATCTGTCTTTCCAGCTCCTGATAGTAGCAGACCGTGTATTTGGGCTGAAAGATGCGACGCTCTTCGATCTGTGTGCGGTGATAGGCATCCAGCCAGACCCCGGCTTGTTTTAAAAGGTCCAATTGTTGGACAGGCCGATCCTCAACCTTGCGGACGAGTTCAGCGAAGGTGTGACCCCTTATGTATTCAAAGAGGCTTGTTTGAGCGTCCTGTGACACGTGGATAGGTTTGGGCGCGGTCAGGGTGGCGTCTTCCCCCAGAGCATGAAACGCTCGTTCCTGACGCATGTGGTGGGCGACAAACCCCTGTTGCGACTCGGGTTTAAGCTGGAACTTGTAGGCGTAAGACAAACCCGACCTGTGTTTTGCGCGAAGAACAATCCGAGAGTTTTCCGGATCGTCTCGG
Organism: Ruegeria sp. YTSC325; assembly: GCF_059609525.1. Taxonomy (NCBI): domain Bacteria; kingdom Pseudomonadati; phylum Pseudomonadota; class Alphaproteobacteria; order Rhodobacterales; family Roseobacteraceae; genus Ruegeria; species Ruegeria sp. YTSC325. The sequence goes on along the minus strand of NZ_JBXWLY010000006.1, from coordinate 18,336 downwards.
CGGGACAGTTTGGTCAGCGTCCAGCCATGGCGAGACAACCCCGCCTTGGCGGCGAAACCTGGCCAAAGTTTTAAGGCTGTTTTGTCGAGGGTCGAGTCCTGAAAGTTCCACCACATGCCAAGGTTTTTCTCTTCGCATTAATCGTCTGCATTTGTATCTGCAGACAATGCAGCGTTCGGGTGCGTTGCGCAAATGCCGGGATTGGCGGCATCCCGCATCCTGTCAGTTCACATATACGCGCTTAGAACTGCTGCTTCACGGGCGTTGATCGTCGCGGCTGCAGTGTGACGGAAGGCGTCCCTTGCGTGGTCAAGCGAGGGGAACAGGGCCACAATCTCGGCTCGCTGCGCCGAGGACAAAGCATGTTTTGCGCTTTCGCCAAAGAAATAGCTTTCTGTCAACGCTCCGTTCGACCGAACGATGTGATGATGGTCGAACATGAAATGCGTGTAGGTGATCCTGTCCATCTCGCGGATTTCAACACCCGGCAGGCTGCAAAGATGCTTGGCCGCAACGAAAACCTCAGAAGACCCGAACAGCATGCTTATCGCGGGCGAAGCGACGAGAACCCGATGTTGCTGTGACAGAATAAGTTTTTTGGTGTTTCCGATGGCCCCCTGTTCAATGACAACAGGTGCAAAGGCGCCGCGCCCGGGGACTGTGGTCGTGTCGATCCACATGATTGGCTGAAAACCGGCATCGCGGGTCCAGATGTTCTGACCACGGCTGAGTTGCGCGATATCGACATCCCCTTCAGATGTTGCGATCAGAGTGCCTGGGCCAAAACAGGGGATGTAGTCGTCATAAGCCGAACTGCCTGCGTTGGATCCTGAAACCTTGATATAGGATGTTCCGGGGTCCAGTGGTGCAGACGTTGCAAATCCCCAAACGTCCGAGGTGACGCCGTTTTGCGAAAAAACGTAGACCTCGATTTCGGGTCTGACCGGGTTGCCATCACCGTCCAGGGCGCGCAGGACGATAATGGATTCTGACTCGACCGGCGTACCGTCGGCGACAATCCCGCCGCCATCCGTGATGATATGTCCGCCCGCCTGGTCGTCGTTGAAAATATCCGGGCTGCCGCTGGTGTCGTCCAGCGTGACGGTCGTCCCGCCGCCGCCAGAAAACGAAAAGATGGTCCCGTCCGGAGTATCCGAGTTGTTGATAATCGAGTTGCCTACGATGCCGCCAGAAGAACTGGAGGTCACAATCAGGCTAGAGCTGTCCTGAGCGAAAAAACTGCGAAGTACCATGTGCTCGACTTAACCTTACAGAAACTTGTTAACCAGGCGGAGGCTTTAGGTTGGAAACCGGCAAAACCTATATCCAGTACGCAATTTAATTTGCTTGGGTCTGATTTTGCCAGCCATTTCTTCAGCTCCGATCACACAATTTTGTTAGCAGCGCGAAAGTTGCGTTAATCAACACTGTCGTGAAATGCGATGCGCAGTCGGTTGCCCAGCCTGTGCCGTTTGTCTTCCTCGTACGGGCTGCAGCGATGGTTTAAGTGCCACAGTGCCAACCAGTCCAAAATCAACCGTCCTCGGATGCAGGTGTCCAGAATGTCCATATGGATGGGGTGTTCGTAACGCCGGAAAAACATCTCTTTGTTTGTTTTCAAAATGCCACTGCGATCCACTTCCTGAGGGGGAGCGTCGCGAAACACATCGGACTTCAGGAAGTCCACGATGTCATAGGGGGCCAGTTTCACCCTGACCTCGGTGAAATCCAAACCGATCATATGCCCTCGGCCGACGATCAGGTTCTGTGCATGGAAATCACCGTGTGAAAACACCTGCGTTTCCAGAGTGCCCCCGAGGCTCCATGCTTGGTTTGTCAGCACATCCAGCATTGCCGTGCTTTCGCGTTGAATCTCTTGTGGGACATGCGCCGCTGCGGCCTGAATGTTGTCGAGCATCCATTTCGGTCGAAATCCGTATTTCTGTAGCGGGCGGTACGCGTGCAAATGGTGCAGCCATTCTCCGGCGCGTCGATAAATCTGGGCGACCTGATCCGCATCAGGGCTTCTGTGAATAATATCCGCTGCGGTTGGACGGTCGATATACTCTGTCACGAAGAACGTCTGCGAGGGTGAGATGTGGACAGGGCGAACAACCCGCACAGTCTGCGTGTCTTCGAAATAAGCCGACAGGGTCGTCAGAAGGTCATATTCCTTCTGCAACCGACCCGTTTCCGGAGAGGTTGTATCAATCTTTAGGGCGTACTCCCCTGAACCGGTTCTCAGGCGCAGTAGGTACCGGGTGTCAGCAAAATCATGCGATCGGTAGACGCATTCAAACCCGGATAAGCTTAGGTTCCTGCCATGTGCAGAGAATTCTTTGACGCAACCTGTCGCAAATCGGTGTTCTTGCGGGGAGAGTTTCGGCATTTGCAGCGTGTTATCCGGGGTTTGGGTGCGCGAGACAGGACCTTAGCGTGAATGACATGTCAATGCCGCACAATACAGTTTGGACAGGGTGCCTCGCTGGGAAGGGATTGCAGCGATTTGATGTGATTTACCTCTTGGAAACCCCGCCTATCTGCCCTAAAGAGACTTGCGGAGTAAAGCGTGCGATTCGTCGTGCGCTTTATTTCGTTTCGTCCAAGACGGTGGGTGACCTTGCGAAAGGTCTTAATTCCCTGCCTGAGACGGGTAAGACCAAAGAATTCTGAGGGTCGCATTCCTCGGGCGCATTTTGGCCAATCCCGTAACAACGGACCTGAACGCTGGGGTTTCGGCCTCGGCAAATATGAGCCGGGATGTCCAACATCCCAAACTTGGAGAGAACTGTGGATAGAGCCCAGAAAGAGAAAGTGGTCGAGGAACTCGGCCAAATCTTCGAAAGCTCTGGCGTCGTAGTGGTTGCCCATTACGCCGGTCTGACAGTTGCCGAGATGCAGGACCTTCGCGCACGTGCTCGTGACGCGGGTGGCGCCGTGCGTGTTGCCAAGAACAGGCTCGCCAAAATCGCCCTCGACGGAAAGCCATGTGAAAGCATTGGTGACCTGCTGACGGGTATGACCGTTCTGACCTATTCCGAGGATCCCGTGGCAGCAGCCAAGGTGGCCGAGGACTTCGCCAAAGAGAACCAAAAGTTCGAAATCCTTGGCGGTGCAATGGGCGAGAACGCTCTGGACCGGGCTGGTGTTACAGCCGTGTCGAAAATGCCGTCGCGTGAAGAGCTTATTGCTACGATCGCGGGTATGCTTGGCGCGCCTGCTTCGAACATCGCCGGTGCAATTGGCGCACCTGCAAGCAACATCGCAAGCATCCTTTCCACCATCGAAGAGAAGGCGGAAGCTGCGTAAGCGGTTGGCACTGAATGATCTGCGTAGGGTGAGCACCCTGACGTTGGAACACACACTGTAAACGGAAAGAGCTGATAAAATGGCTGATCTGAAAGCACTCGCAGAAAGCATCGTGGGTCTGACCCTGCTGGAAGCACAAGAACTGAAAACCATCCTCAAAGACGAATACGGCATCGAGCCCGCAGCAGGCGGCGCAGTTGTCATGGCAGCTGGTGGCGACGCCGGCGGCGCAGCTGAGGAAGAAAAAACCGAATTCGACGTCGTTCTGAAGAACGCCGGCGCTTCGAAAATCAACGTGATCAAAGAAGTTCGCGGCATCACCGGTCTGGGCCTGAAAGAAGCCAAAGAGCTGGTTGAAGCTGGCGGCAAGATCAAAGAAGGCGTTGACAAGGCAGAAGCCGAAGAAGTCAAAGCCAAGCTGGAAGCAGCTGGCGCCGAAGTCGAGCTGGCCTAAGCCAACTGACAGGTGCATCGCTGATGTGCCGAAAATTCAGGCTGGGCCCGGAGAAATCCGGGTCCAGCCGAACCTGTCTTAGCAAGGGCCTCATATGTTGGGGCGTTTTCTAAGACGCGGTTCATGGATCGGGAGGCTGCCTTCGGGACGGTGGCCACGAATTGATCCGGACGTGTCGTCTCGAATGTGCAGGATGCCGGGGCCCGACGGTGTCTTTGCCCGCTGAGAACTTGAAAGGTGACATCTGACATGGCTCAAACGTTCCTTGGCCAGAAACGTCTTCGTAAATACTACGGCAAAATCCGCGAAGTGTTGGAAATGCCGAACCTCATTGAGGTACAGAAATCTTCTTATGATCTTTTCCTGCGCTCCGGCGATGCAGAACAGCCCACTGACGGCGAAGGCATCAAAGGCGTGTTCCAGTCGGTTTTCCCGATCAAGGATTTCAACGAGACCTCCGTTCTGGAGTTCGTGAAATACGATCTGGAAAAACCCAAATACGACGTCGAAGAGTGCATGCAGCGCGACATGACCTACAGCGCACCGCTGAAGGTCACTCTGCGTCTGATCGTGTTTGATGTCGATGAAGATACCGGCGCGAAGTCGGTCAAAGACATCAAAGAACAGGACGTGTTCATGGGCGACATGCCCCTGATGACGCCGAACGGTACGTTCATCGTGAACGGCACCGAGCGTGTGATCGTCAGCCAGATGCACCGCTCGCCCGGTGTGTTCTTTGACCACGACAAGGGCAAGACCCACTCGTCCGGTAAACTGCTGTTCGCCTGCCGCATCATCCCGTATCGCGGCAGCTGGCTGGACTTTGAGTTCGACGCCAAAGACATCGTTTTTGCCCGTATCGACCGTCGCCGCAAACTGCCTGTGACGACCCTGCTTTATGCGCTGGGTCTGGATCAGGAAGCGATCATGGACGCGTATTACAACACCGTCTCCTACAAGCTGGATGGAAAGAAAGGCTGGGTCACGCCGTTCTTTCCCGAGCGTGTCCGCGGCACTCGTCCGACATACGACCTGATCGACGCGAAATCGGGTGAAGTGATTGCCGAAGCGGGCAAGAAAGTCACTCCGCGCGCGGTCAAAAAGCTGATAGACGAAGGCAGCGTTACCGAATTGCTGGTTCCCTTCGACAACATCGTTGGGAAGTACGTCGCCAAGGACATCATCAACGAAGAAAACGGCGCGATCTATGTCGAAGCCGGTGATGAACTGACCCTGGAATACGACAAGGACGGCGACCTGATTGGTGGCACTGTCAAGGATCTGATGGATGCGGGCATCACCGACATCCCGGTTCTGGACATCGACAACGTCAATGTCGGCCCCTACATGCGCAACACCATGGCTCAGGACAAGAACATGAGCCGCGACACCGCGCTGATGGACATCTACCGCGTCATGCGTCCGGGTGAGCCGCCCACCGTTGAGGCTGCGTCGGCCCTGTTCGACACGCTGTTTTTCGACAGCGAGCGCTATGACCTGTCCGCTGTTGGCCGCGTGAAGATGAACATGCGTCTGGCTCTGGACGCGCCGGACACCCTGCGTACCCTGCGTCGCGAAGACATCGTGGCCTGCATCAAAGCGCTGGTGGAACTGCGTGACGGCAAGGGCGACATCGACGATATCGACCACTTGGGCAACCGTCGTGTGCGCTCGGTCGGCGAACTGATGGAAAACCAGTACCGCGTTGGCCTGCTGCGCATGGAGCGCGCGATCAAAGAGCGTATGTCGTCGGTCGAGATCGACACTGTCATGCCGCAGGACCTGATCAACGCGAAACCGGCTGCGGCTGCTGTTCGTGAATTCTTCGGCTCGTCGCAGCTGTCGCAGTTCATGGACCAGACCAACCCGCTGTCGGAAGTCACCCACAAACGCCGTCTCTCGGCGCTTGGCCCCGGTGGTTTGACGCGCGAGCGTGCGGGCTTTGAGGTGCGCGACGTACACCCGACCCACTATGGCCGGATGTGCCCGATTGAAACGCCCGAAGGTCCGAACATCGGTCTGATCAACTCGCTGGCCACCTTTGCCCGCGTGAACAAGTACGGCTTCATCGAAACACCCTATCGCGTTGTCAAAGACGCCGAGGTGACCGATGAGGTTCACTACATGTCCGCGACCGAAGAAATGCGTCACACCGTGGCGCAGGCGAACGCGACGCTGGACGCTGATGGTAAGTTCATCAACGATCTGGTATCGACCCGTCAGGCCGGTGACTACACTCTTGCCCCGCGCGAGAATGTTGACCTGATCGACGTAAGCCCAAAACAGCTGGTTTCGGTCGCTGCATCGCTGATCCCGTTCCTTGAAAATGACGACGCCAACCGCGCTCTGATGGGCTCGAACATGCAACGTCAGGCGGTTCCGCTGCTGCGCGCCGAGGCACCGCTGGTCGGTACCGGGATCGAGGAAAAGGTTGCGATCGACTCAGGCGCTGCGATTCAGGCGAAACGCGCCGGTATCATCGACCAGGTCGATGCCCAGCGTATCGTTATCCGCGCCACCGAAGATCTGGAACTGGGCGACGCTGGCGTTGACATCTATCGTCTGCGTAAATTCCAGCGTTCGAACCAGAACACCTGCATCAACCAGCGTCCGCTGATCAAGGTGGGTGACACCGTCCAGAAGGGCGAAGTCATTGCCGACGGTCCGTCGACCGACATGGGCGAACTGGCCCTTGGTAAGAACGTGGTCGTCGCGTTCATGCCGTGGAACGGTTACAACTACGAAGACTCGATCCTGATCTCGGAACGTATCGCGCGTGACGACGTCTTTACCTCGGTCCATATCGAGGAATTCGAAGTCGCCGCTCGTGACACCAAGCTGGGTCCGGAAGAGATCACCCGCGACATCCCGAACGTCGGTGAAGAAGCGCTGCGCAACCTCGACGAGGCGGGCATCGTTTACATCGGTGCGGATGTTGAGCCGGGCGATATTCTGGTCGGCAAGATCACTCCGAAGGGCGAAAGCCCGATGACCCCGGAAGAAAAGCTGCTGCGCGCCATCTTTGGCGAAAAAGCATCTGACGTGCGCGACACCTCGCTGCGCGTGAAGCCGGGTGACTACGGTACGGTCGTTGAGGTTCGCGTTTTCAACCGTCACGGCGTCGAAAAAGACGAGCGTGCGCTGCAGATCGAGCGTGAGGAAGTCGAACGTCTGGCCCGTGACCGGGACGACGAGCTGGCGATCCTGGACCGCAACATCTATGCGCGTCTGCAAGGTCTGATCCTGGGCAAAACCGCTGTGAAAGGCCCGAAAGGCGTCAAGCCGGGCTCGGTGATCACCGAAGAGCTGCTGGAAACCCTGACCCGTGGTCAGTGGTGGCAGCTGGCGCTGGAAGGTGAGCAAGACGCACAGATCGTTGAGGCTCTGAACGAGCAGTACGAAGTGCAGAAACGCGCTCTGGACGCCCGTTTTGAAGACAAGGTCGAGAAAGTCCGCCGTGGCGACGACCTGCCCCCGGGTGTGATGAAGATGGTCAAAGTCTTCATCGCCGTGAAGCGTAAGCTGCAGCCGGGCGACAAGATGGCCGGTCGTCACGGGAACAAAGGTGTGATCTCCAAGGTTGTTCCGATGGAAGACATGCCGTTCCTGGCCGATGGTACGCCGGTTGACTTCTGTCTGAACCCGCTGGGTGTGCCTTCGCGTATGAACGTTGGTCAGATCCTTGAAACCCATATGGGTTGGGCCGCGCGCGGTCTGGGTCTGAACATCGACGAAGCTCTGGGTGAATACCGCCGGTCCGGCGATCTGACCCCGGTGCGCGAAGCGATGAAGCTGGCCTATGGCGAGAATGTCTACGAAGAAGGCATCACCGGTCTGGACGAGGATGGCCTGATCGAGGCTGCGGGCAACGTGACCCGTGGTGTTCCGATCGCAACCCCGGTCTTCGACGGCGCCAAAGAGGCTGACGTCAACGACGCGCTGGTGCGTGCGGGCTTCTCGGAAAGCGGTCAGTCGGTTCTGTTCGACGGTCGCACCGGTGAGCAATTTGCACGTCCGGTCACCGTGGGCATCAAGTACTTGCTGAAACTGCACCACCTTGTGGACGACAAAATCCACGCGCGTTCGACCGGGCCGTACAGCCTGGTTACCCAGCAGCCGCTGGGTGGTAAGGCGCAGTTCGGTGGTCAGCGCTTTGGTGAAATGGAGGTCTGGGCTCTGGAAGCTTACGGTGCCGCCTACACCCTGCAGGAGATGCTCACCGTGAAATCGGATGACGTCGCCGGCCGGACCAAGGTCTATGAGTCGATCGTCAAGGGCGAGGATAACTTTGAAGCGGGCGTACCGGAATCGTTCAACGTTCTGGTTAAAGAAGTCCGTGGCCTTGGCCTGAATATGGAACTCCTGGATGCGGAGGTTGAGGAGTAAGGGCGCTGCCCTTTCTCCCGTCCCCCCTTCCGCAAGATTTGAGGTAACAAATGAACCAGGAAATCACCAACAACCCGTTCAACCCGCTGACGCCCCCGAAGGTTTTCGACGAGATCAAGGTCTCGTTGGCGTCGCCCGAGCGGATCCTGTCTTGGTCCTATGGCGAGATCAAGAAACCCGAAACCATCAACTACCGGACGTTCAAGCCTGAACGTGACGGCCTGTTCTGCGCGCGTATTTTTGGCCCGATCAAAGACTACGAATGTCTGTGCGGCAAATATAAGCGGATGAAGTATCGCGGCGTTGTCTGCGAGAAGTGTGGCGTTGAAGTCACTCTGCAAAAAGTCCGCCGCGAGCGTATGGGCCACATCGAACTGGCAGCACCCGTTGCGCACATCTGGTTCCTGAAATCGCTGCCGTCCCGCATCGGTCTGATGCTGGACATGACGCTGCGCGATCTGGAACGCGTCCTGTACTTTGAAAACTATGTCGTCATCGAGCCCGGTCTGACTGACCTGACCTACGGCCAGATGCTGACCGAAGAAGAGTACATGGATGCGCAGGATGCCTATGGCATGGACGCGTTCACCGCGAATATCGGTGCCGAAGCCATCCGTGAGATGCTGGCCCAGATCGATCTGGAAGCCGAAGCCGAGCAGCTGCGCGCTGATCTGGCCGAAGCAACCGGCGAACTTAAGCCCAAGAAGATCATCAAGCGCCTGAAGGTTGTTGAGAGCTTCCTCGAGTCGGGCAACCGACCCGAGTGGATGGTGATGACCGTGATCCCGGTCATTCCGCCGGAACTGCGTCCGCTGGTTCCGCTGGATGGTGGCCGTTTCGCGACTTCGGATCTGAACGATCTGTATCGCCGCGTCATCAACCGGAACAACCGTCTGAAGCGTCTGATCGAACTGCGCGCACCTGACATCATCGTCCGCAACGAAAAGCGGATGTTGCAGGAATCCGTTGACGCTCTGTTCGACAACGGCCGTCGTGGCCGCGTAATCACTGGCGCAAACAAGCGTCCGCTGAAATCGCTGTCGGACATGCTGAAGGGTAAGCAGGGTCGCTTCCGTCAGAACCTTCTGGGTAAGCGGGTCGACTTCTCGGGCCGTTCGGTCATTGTGACCGGTCCGGAACTCAAGCTGCACCAGTGTGGTCTGCCCAAGAAGATGGCGCTGGAGCTGTTCAAGCCGTTCATCTACTCGCGCCTTGAAGCCAAGGGTCTGTCTTCGACCGTGAAACAGGCGAAGAAACTGGTCGAAAAAGAGCGTCCCGAAGTGTGGGATATCCTCGACGAGGTGATCCGCGAACACCCTGTCATGCTGAACCGTGCACCGACGCTGCACCGTCTTGGCATTCAGGCGTTCGAGCCCGTTCTGATCGAAGGTAAAGCCATCCAGCTGCACCCGCTGGTCTGTTCGGCCTTTAACGCCGACTTCGACGGTGACCAGATGGCCGTTCACGTCCCGCTGAGCCTTGAGGCCCAGTTGGAAGCGCGTGTTCTGATGATGTCGACGAACAACGTTCTGTCGCCTGCAAACGGCGCGCCGATCATCGTTCCGTCGCAGGATATGATTCTGGGTCTCTACTATGTGACGCTGGAACGCGAAGGCATGCCGGGCGAAGGCAAGGTGTTCGGGTCGATCGACGAAGTTCAGCACGCGCTGGATTCCGGCGAAGTGCACCTGCACTCGAAAATCACCGCGCGGATCACGCAGATCGACGACGAAGGCAACGAGGTTCAGAAGCGTTTTGAAACCACTCCTGGCCGTCTGCGCCTGGGTGCATTGCTGCCGATGAACAACAAAGCACCGTTCGAGCTGGTCAACCGTCTGCTGCGGAAGAAAGAAGTGCAGCAGGTGATCGACACCGTCTACCGCTATTGCGGTCAGAAAGAGTCGGTTATCTTCTGTGACCAGATCATGTCGATGGGCTTCAAAGAAGCGTTCAAGGCGGGCATCTCGTTCGGTAAGGACGACATGGTCATTCCGGACGACAAGTGGGGCATTGTTGATGACACCCGCGGTCAGGTGAAGGACTTTGAACAGCAGTACATGGACGGCCTGATTACTCAGGGCGAAAAGTACAACAAAGTTGTCGATGCCTGGTCGAAGTGTAACGACCGCGTCACCGAGGCCATGATGTCGACGATTTCGTCGTCGGATCGGGCAGCGGACGGTTCTGAGCAGGAGCCGAACTCGGTCTACATGATGGCCCACTCGGGCGCGCGTGGCTCGGTCACTCAGATGAAACAGCTGGGCGGTATGCGCGGCCTGATGGCCAAGCCGAACGGTGACATCATCGAGACGCCGATCATCTCAAACTTTAAAGAAGGTCTGACCGTTCTCGAGTACTTCAACTCGACCCACGGTGCCCGTAAGGGTCTGTCGGATACCGCTCTTAAGACGGCGAACTCGGGTTACCTGACCCGTCGTCTGGTGGATGTGGCGCAAGACTGTATCGTTCGTGAGATCGACTGTGGCACCGAACGTGCGATCACTGCCGAAGCCGCCGTGAATGACGGTGAGGTTGTTGCTTCGCTGGCCGAGCGCGTGCTGGGCCGTGTATCTGCTGACGACGTTCTGCGTCCGGGTACGGATGAGGTGCTGGTTGCAGCTGGTCAGTTGATCGACGAACGCATGGCCGACACTATCGATGAAGCTGGCGTTGCCTCGATGCGCATCCGCTCGCCTCTGACCTGTGAGTCCGAGGAAGGCGTCTGTGCCACCTGCTACGGTCGTGACCTTGCACGCGGTACCATGGTGAACACGGGTGAGGCTGTCGGCATCATCGCCGCGCAGTCGATCGGTGAACCCGGTACACAGCTGACCATGCGGACCTTCCACATCGGTGGCGTTGCGCAAGGTGGTCAGCAGTCGTTCCAGGAAGCGAACCAAGAAGGTGTTGTCGCGTTCGAGAACCCGCAGATTCTGATCAATGCCGCAGGCGAAAGCCTGGTCATGGGCCGGAACATGAAGCTGGTGATCAACGACGAACACGGCGAAGAGCGTGCCAGCTTCAAGCTGGGCTACGGCTCCAAGCTGTTCGTCAAGGATGGCGCCAAGGTTGCTCGCGGCGACAAGCTGTATGAATGGGATCCCTACACTCTGCCGATCATCGCCGAGAAAGCCGGTACCGCGAAATATGTCGACCTTGTTTCGGGCATCGCTGTCCGGGATGAGACCGACGATGCAACCGGTATGACCCAGAAGATCGTGATCGACTGGCGCGCCGCCCCCAAAGGCAGCGACCTCAAGCCCGAGATCATTCTGGTCGGTGAAGATGGCGAACCAGTCCGCAACGATGCGGGCAACCCGGTTCACTATCCGATGTCGGTGGATGCGATCCTGTCGGTCGAAGATGGTCAAACTGTCGAAGCTGGTGACGTTGTCGCGCGTATCCCGCGTGAAGGCGCCAAGACCAAGGACATCACCGGTGGTCTGCCGCGTGTGGCCGAACTGTTCGAAGCCCGTCGTCCGAAAGATCACGCGATCATCGCAGAAGCCGATGGTTACGTGCGCTTTGGCCGCGACTACAAGAACAAGCGCCGCATCAGCATCGAGCCGGCTGACGAGTCCATGGAGACCATTGAATACATGGTGCCCAAGGGCAAGCACATCCCGGTCGCCGAAGGGGACTTCATCCAGAAGGGTGAGTACCTGATGGACGGTAACCCTGCTCCGCATGACATCCTGTCCATCATGGGTGTCGAAGCGCTGGCGGATTACATGATCGACGAGGTGCAGGACGTGTATCGTCTGCAGGGCGTGAAGATCAACGATAAGCACATCGAGGTTATCGTGCGCCAGATGCTGCAGAAGTGGGAGATCTTGGATTCAGGCGACACCACCCTGCTGAAAGGCGAGCATGTCGACAAGCAAGAGTTCGATGCGGCCAACGAGAAGACCATCGCCCGCGGTGGTCGTCCGGCACAGGGCGAGCCGATCCTTCTGGGGATCACCAAAGCCTCGCTGCAAACGCGTTCGTTCATCTCGGCGGCGTCGTTCCAGGAAACCACTCGCGTGCTGACCGAAGCCTCGGTTCAGGGCAAGAAAGACAAGCTGGTTGGCCTGAAAGAGAACGTCATCGTTGGTCGTCTGATCCCCGCTGGTACCGGTGGCGCGACTCAGGCCGTGCGTCAGGTGGCCCAAGGTCGCGACAACGTCGTCATCGAGGCGCGCCGGGAAGAGGCCGAAGCAGCCGCTGCTCTGGCTGCTCCGGTTATTGACGACGACATGGTCGGTGATGAGCTGGACATCGTGGTCGACGCCCCCGAAAGCCGCGAATAAACACGGTTTCAGAGCAAAGAACAGGCCCTGCGGAAACGCGGGGCCTTTTTTTGTTGTTGTGGTCTTGCCGAACAGAGCGCCGATCGTATCAAAAAAGGCGCGCGGTGGGCTCAGGCAATGCGACAGATGTGCGTTCAAGTGCTCAGATTCAGGAACAGAACGCCAAGCGCAACCTCCACAAACGCGCCCGTCGCAAACCAATTAAGAAGTAGTTTTCCGCTTAGCGCACTTCGATAGACGCCGCGAACAAACAAGACTGGAATGGCGGCGATCCAAACAATGGTCAATATGGCAACAGGCACTCCAAACGCGCCCGGCGTGTCACCGTTTTTCACGGATTCCGGTGCCAGATCAGAAATTGCTTGAAGGTTGAAAAATAGGAAAAACACAACAACGAGCTGAGAGCGCCCCAAAACACTAAGTCAAATCTGATAGGGGTCGGGCCAGGCTGAGATCTGCGGGTTTTCGACTGTGTCACGCGCGCCTTTGGTTGCGGCTGATCACCACGGGTTTGGTAGCGATGTGGTCGCTGACCAAAACCTTGAGAATTCTTCTCAAACACAATGTCTCCAGAAAATTAGCTTTAGAATGGTCAAACCGTTCAACACATTGGTGCGATCTGCAATTCACTTTTCCAGCCACGTCTATTGACTTGCAGCGCGTCATCCCCGCGAATGAGCACGAAAATATCTGAGTTCTGTTTCCATGTCTCCAAACATAAAAGGCGCCCTGCTGATGATGGGCAGCATGGCGGGCTTTACCATCAATGATACGCTGATCAAGCTGGCAGGGGAGCAGGTGCCTTTGTTCCAGATGGTGGCGATGCGCGGGGCTTTGGCGACGGTTCTGGTCTATCTCTTGGCGCGGCATTTGGGGGCTTTGCATCTGAACTTTCCACGCCACGACAAATGGCTGATCGCCGCGCGTTGTCTGGCCGAGTTGTCGGCCACGTTCTTCTTTTTGACTGCGTTGTTGCACATGCCATTGGCCAATGTGACCGCCGTGTTGCAGGCGCTACCACTGACAGTGACTTTAGGCGCGGTGCTGTTCTTTCGGGAGCAAATCGGTTGGCGGCGGATCGTGGCTATCGGGTTGGGCTTTACTGGCATGCTGCTGATCGTCCGGCCGGGCCCCGAAGGTTTCAGCATCTATGCCATCTACGCTCTGATTGCGGTATTGTCCGTCACTGTGAGGGATCTGATCACGCGGCGCATGACCGTTCATGTGCCTTCGCTGACGGTGACGCTGGCGACATCGGTTACTATTACGGTGTCGGCCGGGATCGCCTCTGCGACCACGGGCTGGCAACCTGTCCCATTCGACGCGGGGGTGATGATTGCCTGCGCTGCGGTGTTTGTGCTGATCGGGTATCTGTGCAGCGTCATGGTCATGCGCGAGGGCGATGTGGGTTTCATCGCGCCATTCCGTTATTCAAGTCTGCTGTGGGCGCTGGCATTGGGCTGGGTCGTGTTCGGAGATTGGCCTGATGCCGTCACCATGGCTGGCGCTGTTTTGGTCGTCGGCGCCGGGCTGTTTACTCTATTCCGCGAACGTGCGGTTCATACAGCCGAGTGAACCCGACGCACGGCGTCCTGATCGATGGCAAAGCGGGCGATGAACTCGCCCTCTTGTTCGGGGGTCAGGGGTGCAAGCTGGGTGTTGCTTTTGCGGGCATGGGGTGAATCGTTGAACGAATTCAGCGTGCGCACCCACATCGGCGCGTCTGGATAGCTGATCACCGGCATGTAGTTTCCGATCCTGTGATGCCCAAAATTCATGATTGTCAGATCACTTCCACCCCGCACGTACATGGCAAACCCGATCCCCAGCAGCGGTTGAAACACCTGCGCGGCGTGAATGCCCTCGGGCCCGAACCGCGCCAGGAACCCTTGGTTATAGTCGATGGCGACCGTTTTGTGGTTGCGCATCAGCGCGCCGCCTTCGTCAGCGGCGATACGTAGCCGTTCGACGAAATCCACCGACACGGCGTCGTCATCATCATGCCGGAACTGGATGCAGGGCACGTTGGGATCGTGACGCGCGGCGTTCAGGATCTCTTTCATCACCCGGCGGTGGCGCATGGGACGACGGGCGATGATCTGCACCTGTTTCATGCCTGCGGTCAGGTCGTGCAGCCGATCAAATGCGGGTTTCGGCAGGCAATCCCCGATCGCGATGAGCAATTGGAAATCTTCATCCGTCTGTTCGCGCAGACAGGGCAGGGTGGTGGTTTCAAACAGGCGAAACCTCTCTTCCAGCCGGGTAGGGTGGTAGAGATAGGCGCGCCGTTCCTCGATCGTGTCATGTTCGACCTGAAAGCCGCCATGGGCGGGGTAGGAAAAGCGGCACAGGCCGATGATTTGCATGGGTCATCCGTGGTGCGTGGCGTTGTCCCCGACTATGCCCCTGCGCCCCCGAACCCGCAATGGCAAGCAGCACTGGCGGCCGACGATCGGACCGTATAAGTCAACGGAATGCAGGCTGATATGCGACGGGTCCGGTGTACTGTTGACACTTGCGCCGACTCCCCTTAATACGCGCCCATCTCGGTACCGGGGGCCGCCTCAAAACCGATCTCAGTAATGGACTGGTCAAGACCCGAACAATTTTGCAGTTCGCGTCCTCTGATAACCAACCGCGACGTTCACCTCGGAATGGGAACGCTCGCGGGTTTTGCGCTTGTGGACGCATGAGTGCAGCAAAGTTTAACCGCACGCAATGCGCGTGCATGTCATGTGTGTTGCAAAACGGGGAAGAAACCGGAATGCCAACTATTCAACAGCTGATCCGCAAGCCGCGGCAGCCCAAAGTAAAACGCTCGAAGTCCATGCACCTGGAGCAGTGCCCGCAGAAACGCGGCGTCTGCACCCGTGTGTACACCACCACACCGAAAAAGCCGAACTCGGCTATGCGTAAGGTTGCCAAAGTGCGCCTGACCAACGGGTTCGAGGTCATCTCGTACATCCCCGGTGAAAGCCACAACTTGCAGGAACACTCGGTTGTTCTGATCCGTGGCGGCCGTGTAAAAGACCTTCCCGGTGTGCGTTACCACATCCTGCGCGGTGTTCTGGATACTCAGGGCGTCAAAGATCGTAAGCAACGTCGTTCGAAATACGGCGCGAAGCGTCCCAAGTAAGAAGGAGAGGCTGATATGTCACGTCGTCACGCCGCCGAAAAACGCGAAGTCCTGCCTGACGCCAAATTTGGCGACAAGGTTCTGACCAAGTTCATGAACAACCTGATGATCGACGGCAAGAAGTCGGTCGCAGAGCGCATCGTTTACAACGCCTTTGACCGCGTTGAGAACAAGATCAAGCGCGCACCTGTTGAAGTGTTCCACGAAGCGCTCGACAACATCAAACCGTCGGTCGAGGTTCGCTCGCGCCGGGTTGGTGGTGCAACCTATCAGGTTCCGGTCGAAGTGCGCCCCGAGCGCCGCGAAGCACTGGCCATCCGCTGGCTGATCACCGCCGCCCGTGGCCGCAACGAAAACACCATGGAAGAACGCCTCGCCGGTGAGCTGCTGGACGCTGTACAGTCCCGCGGTACTGCCGTGAAGAAGCGCGAAGACACCCACAAGATGGCCGAGGCGAACAAAGCCTTCAGCCACTACCGTTGGTAATCCAGAGGCTTATCCAAAATGGCACGCGAATATCCGCTCGAACTATACCGTAACTTCGGTATCATGGCGCACATCGACGCAGGTAAGACCACCTGCTCGGAGCGTATCCTGTATTACACTGGTAAATCCCACAACATCGGTGAGGTGCACGATGGTGCAGCCACCATGGACTGGATGGAGCAGGAGCAGGAACGCGGCATCACCATCACTTCGGCTGCGACCACCACTTTCTGGGAGCGCACCGAGGACGGTCAGACCGCCGATACCCCCAAGCACCGCCTGAACATCATCGACACCCCCGGCCACGTTGACTTCACCATCGAAGTTGAGCGTTCGCTGGCGGTTCTCGACGGTGCCGTCTGCGTTCTGGACGCAAACGCCGGTGTTGAGCCCCAGACCGAAACCGTGTGGCGTCAGGCTGACCGCTACAAGGTTCCGCGTATGGTTTTCGTCAACAAGATGGACAAGATCGGCGCAGACTTCTTCAACTGCGTTCGCATGATCGAAGACCGCACCGGCGCACGCGCTGTTCCGGTTGGTATTCCGATTGGTGCCGAGTCCGAGCTGGAAGGTCTGATCGACCTGGTCACCATGGAAGAATGGCTGTGGCAGGGCGAAGATCTGGGCGCAAGCTGGATCAAAGCGCCGATCCGCGACAGCCTGAAAGACATGGCTGACGAATGGCGCGGCAAGATGATCGAAGCGGCCGTCGAAATGGACGACGACGCGATGATGGAATACCTGGAAGGCAATGAGCCCGACGTTCCGACCCTGCGCGCCCTGCTGCGCAAAGGTACTTTGGACATCGCGTTCGTTCCGGTTCTGGGTGGTTCGGCGTTCAAGAACAAAGGTGTTCAGCCTCTGCTCAACGCTGTGATCGACTATCTGCCCAGCCCGCTGGACGTTGTTGATTACATGGGCTTCAAACCCGGCGACGAGGAAGAAGTTCGTGACATCGCCCGTCGTGCTGATGACGACATGGCCTTCTCGGGTCTGGCGTTCAAAATCATGAACGACCCCTTCGTTGGCTCGCTGACCTTCACCCGGATCTACTCGGGCACCATGAACAAGGGTGACTCGATCCTGAACTCGACCAAAGGTAAGAAAGAGCGCATCGGTCGTATGATGATGATGCACTCCAACAACCGGGAAGAGATCGAAGAAGCGTTTGCAGGCGACATCATCGCGCTGGCGGGTCTGAAAGACACCACCACCGGTGACACCCTGTGTGACGCGAAAGAGCCGGTCGTTCTGGAAACCATGACCTTCCCCGATCCGGTGATCGAGATCGCGGTTGAGCCCAAAACCAAGGGCGACCAAGAGAAGATGTCCCAGGGTCTGGCCCGTCTGGCCGCCGAAGACCCGTCCTTCCGTGTGGAAACTGACTTGGAATCCGGTCAGACCATCATGAAGGGCATGGGCGAACTTCACCTGGACATCCTGGTTGACCGTCTGAAGCGCGAGTTCAAGGTTGAAGCGAACATTGGTGCACCGCAGGTGGCCTATCGTGAAACCATCTCGATGCCGGTCGAGCACACCTACACCCACAAGAAACAGTCGGGTGGTTCGGGTCAGTTCGGTGAAGTTAAGCTGGAAATCCAGCCGACCGAGCCAGGCGAAGGTTATTCGTTCGAAAGCCGCATCGTTGGTGGTGCCGTTCCGAAGGAATACATCCCGGGTGTTGAAAAAGGCATCAACTCGGTCATGGATAGCGGCCCGCTGGCTGGTTTCCCCGTGATCGACTTCAAGGTTGCCCTGCTGGACGGTAAGTTCCACGACGTTGACTCGAGCGTTCTGGCGTTCGAAATCGCGGCCCGTATGTGTATGCGTGAAGGCATGCGCAAAGCTGGCGCGAAACTGTTGGAACCGATCATGAAGGTCGAAGTGATCACTCCGGAAGAATATACCGGCGGTATCATCGGCGACCTGACCTCGCGTCGTGGCCAGGTGTCTGGTCAGGAACCGCGCGGCAACGCGATCGCGATCGATGCGTTCGTTCCGCTGGCGAACATGTTCGGCTACATCAACACTCTGCGTTCGATGTCGTCGGGCCGTGCCCAGTTCACCATGCAGTTCGATCACTACGATCCGGTTCCGCAGAACATCTCGGACGAGATCCAGGCGAAATACGCATAACCAAAGATTTGAGGGGGTCCGGTTCACGGGCTCCCTTCATTACCGAAAAAGGAGGCCATCATGGCAAAGGAAAAGTTTGAGCGTACAAAACCGCACGTCAACATCGGCACGATTGGCCACGTTGACCATGGTAAAAC